>JAHQVV010000117.1 GCA_019634195.1 Phycisphaeraceae bacterium
CATCACACGCAACGTCGTGATCGAACTAGCTCAGCAACTGGATATCCCGCTGCACGAGCAGGCGTTTAGCTCCGCAGACCTTCCGGGTGCCGACGAGGTCTTCATCACCGGCACCGGGACCCTGCTCGCGGCGGTCGCCGCGGTGGATGGCAACCCCATCGGCGGCGGCCGGGTCGGCCCGATCACGCGGCAGCTGTGTGACTCGTTTGTGGACCGCGTGCGGAGCGATTGCGGCGTGGGGTAATCGGGGCTTTCTCGTCCGCCCGCCCATTTAATCGTTATAGCCCGACCCGAATCGGGTGCCGATCACGGTAGCTCGCTGGTTTCGGTCATGGCCTGCCGAGAACCGGACGAACAAGATAGGGGGACCGCTCGAAAGATCCTTAATCGAGGGTGTTATCAAATATGCTGCTATGCGGGATCGACGATATTCAACCGGGGATGGCGATTGCGGCTGCGGTCATGCACCCGGATCGGCCAGAGACCGAACTGGTTAAGCCGGGCTATTTGCTGGACGCCCGGCTCATCGGTCGGCTCAAGGACTTCGGGGTCGAGCGCATCTGGATCGAACACGACGCGACGGCGGACCTGGACAAGCACATCAAGATCGGCAAGAGCCCGGGCCATCAGGCGATGGTCGAAACACTCAAAAACTCGATTCAGGACGCTGCAACAAAAACGATCTCGGCGGCGGACGTGTTGTCCTATCGCCAGGCGGTCATGGACATGGTCTGTGAACTGATGGGCAGCCCCGCGCTGGCGGCGCTAGCCGAGCGGATGAACCGGTCCAACGACGGTGAGATGCTTCGGCACGGCGCGAACGTCGCGTACCTGTCGATCCTCATCGGCCTGCAGATGGAGACCTACATCATCGAGCAGCGGCCCAAGCTCTCGGCTGAAAACGCCAAGGACCTCACCGCGATGGGTATCGGCGCGATGCTGCACGACGTCGGCAAGATCGCGGAGGTCAACAAGACGGCCCAGCAGATGAACGCGCTGATCGAGCATCGCCTGATGCAGGGCGAAAGCGGGGAAGATACCGCCGAGGACGGCACACCGTGGATGTCGGCACAGGACGCGTACCGCAACCACACGCTCATAGGCTACCGCCTGCTTGAAAAAGCGAACGCCCCCGCATCGGCCCGGCAGATCGTCTTGACGCACCATCAACGCTGGGACGGTGGGGGCTTCCCCGAGATGGAGCAGGTGACGCGTGGGCGGCAGCAAGGCACCCAAAGCGAGGAACAGATCCACATCTTCAGCCGAATCGTCTGCGCGGCGGACCTGCTGGACCACCTGCTGCACGATGCGAGCGAGTCGGGCAGGCCGACGATCGCGGCGCTCAAGGCTTTTCGCGGTAGTGAATTCGCCTCGTGGATGGACCCGGTGATCCGTGATGCGGTGCTGCGCACGGTCCCGCCTTTTGCGGTGGGCAGCCATGTGAAACTAAGCGATGGCCGGTCAGCGGCGGTGATCGCGCCCAACGAGTTGCAGCCATGCCGGCCGGTGCTGCGTGAGCTTGAAGACGATCGGGGTGAAGCGGCCGAGCCCATCACACTGTCGGAACACCCGGACCTGAGCATCACGCATCTACTCGGGGAGCCAATCGAGAACTACCTGTTCAAACTACCGGAGCGGGCACCGCTGGCGAAGTGCCGGCTGCGCGCGGGGTGAGTTTGTTGTGGCTTGTTATTGAACTCACCCCTGCACAACCGTCGCCTCGTCTTCGAACTGGATCATCGTTTCGCTGCTATGCGATTCCTGCTGGTGCGTCTTGAGCATCGCGATGTAGCTCGACCGGATCAGCGGCTCGTCGGCCAGGCCGAGCTTCTCGCGCACGGCGAGGACGGCGTCTTCGCTGCTGCCCTCGATCTCGATGAACCGGCCGATGATGGGCAGCTCGTCCAGTTCGACGTTGCAGCCGTCCAGTTCGTAGCGGATGCGACGCTTCTCGAAGCTCAGGACGTGGTGGTAGCCCAGTGCCCCGAGCAGGGCCGCGGCGTCACGGGCGTTGTCAACGTCCAGCTCGCTCTCGAGGCGGGACTTGAGCTGACCCATGGTGCGCGGGCCCTTGTGCGTGATCCGGGTGGTGATGGTCTCGTTAGGCTTGCCGGCGTTGGCGACCTCGACGCGGGTGCGCAGCCCCTGGTCCGTGCACTTGAGCGTGCCCTCGGCCGTGTCGAAGTACGAGTTCGTCTCGCTGATCTGGTGGGTCAGCGTCGCCCCGAGTTCCTGAAGGCGTGTGATCAGCGCGTCGGTGTGGTGCAGACGCATCTTTGCTTCGATTTCAACGGCCATGGGGTCTCCTGATCGGGTTGGCAATAGTGTAGTCGGCTTGTCGGGGCCCGATGCTTGATGCGGTAGATGGCTTGCCGTGGGCCTGCGTAAGATGACCACCACACTAACGCTGCTTTGAAGGCGTCGTGGCCTGGGGAAGCATTTTAAATAAAGAGAAAGCGATCCAGGATGAATCATTCGACAAACAGCGGCGGGCTTTGCTGGCACGACTAAGCGCCTGGGCGGTCGCGGTGTCGATGCTTCCGCTGGCGGGCACCCCGTGGGAGCAGCAAGCGCTGGCCCGCAACGACAAAACGTACTACAAGCAAGAAGGTAGCGACCCGATCTTCGTCGCCGGCGTGCGGTTTGAATAGGGGTACGAAGCCTGGTGAGTAAAGTTCGTGCCAGCCGCCTTTGCAGTCTTCGCTGTAGTCGCCTGGCCTGGCGGAGAAATCGATGCCGGGACCCCAGACCCCGGCCGAAGCGATGTCGGTCGGGGTCTGGGGTCCGCGTTGGCGTGCATGCTAGGGGTCATTGCATCGAGAACGCGGGCGCCCCGATTACTCCGTATGAGCAATTCAGAATCGAGCCTTATTAATTCTTTAATTCCTGAGAACTTTACTTCTTGGGAATTACGGTAAAATACCGCCTGCAAAAACCGGGCCCTCGCTCGAATGGGGGGGCTCCGAACAGCGATCATTCTTGAGAAATTGAGAGTATGATAAGCTGCCCGATCAGCAACAGCCGGAAAAGGACTTCCGCGAGACCCGCACGCACGACGCGCCGCAAGCCTATCCGGACCAGCCTTTGCCGCTTTCTGAAACCAAACAGCTCGAAGCCATTATCCGTGGCTTTGCCAACCACCACCGCATCGCCCTGCTGCTCCTGCTGACCGGCCAGCCCGGGCTGACGCTCGACGCGTGCGCCAAGGGCCTGGACCTGAACGTCAAGACCGCGTCCGGGCACCTGCGCGAACTGAGCATCAACGGCTTTGTCGACAAAGAGGCCGACGGCCGATCGGTCCACCACACACTCACCCAGCGCGGCCAGGCGGCCGTCGCATTTATCCAGGCGATGCGGCAAGACGCGAGTTGATCTGATCGGCCAGGTCATGAAGCTGCTCTCCCGGGTAAAGCGCGAAACACCAGTCCCTTCGGCGGGCGATCGCAGCGTTGAGCAAACCCAATCGCGTGTCTTGGGCATCTTGACGGACAGCTTTGACGATGTCGGCATGACAGTCACGCAACCCAGCGTTGATCGCGTGCACGCGCACAAAGGCCCTGGCCCGGCGACGCCTGTCACGGTCGTCGTCCATACGGTCAAGCAGTTCGCGCTTTTCATGCCGTAGCGCCGCCTCTGCATCATCCTTGGGATCGGAAAAACGGTCCACGTTGTGGGGCAGGTGGTGGGCAAGCCACTGGGCTTTGATGTGCTGGGCTCGTGTCGCAACGGGCACATCAAGATCCAGGACCGCATCGGCGCTGACCACGGCCTTGGGCGCGAGGTCCTCACCGGTCCAGTCGTGCCACCAGCGCTCGGTGACCTGGTCGTAGACGCGCCCGCCTGTGCCGTGGATGAAGAGGTCGCAGAGCTCGGAGCGCATAATCGCGCTGAGGGTGACCGCGCGAGGCCGGAGGAATCGCAACACGTCGTTGCCGGTCAGGTCGAGCGATTGGCCCTGGGTAAACAGCGTCGGCTGTTTGCTGTCGCCGATGTCAACAAAGACGGGCGTGCTTGCGCCCTCGCCTTGCGCCCAAAGCGGGGCCTCGACCACATCACGCCCCAGGTACAGCGGGCGGATACCGGCCTCGGGGTAGGCCCGTGCAGCGCGGTTGTAGGCACGCACGCAACCGGACGGGTCGGCCAGCAGGCGATCAACAAAACCTTGTGTGACCAGTTGGCTCGTTGGCAGACGACGCATCGGCTGGTGTAGGTAAGGCTGCTTGAGCGTGGCGAGCACCGCTGAAATCTGTGCAGAGCGGTTCGGGAGGTCGGCGTGCTCGGCAAAAGCCTCGGCGATCTGGTCGAGTCCAGCCCGCGCGGATAGAGCGGCCGTGTACCCAGCCCCGCGAATCGCTTGATGAATGGGTGCAGGGTCGATCGGCGGCAATCGATTGGGGGGAAAGGCCGTAGACGCTGTCGTATTGCCAAAAACAAGCGACTGAGAACTCAGTTCCTTTCCGCGTTGTGTCGGGACCTCGATTGCTAGTGGCCCGATCGCGTTGTGTTCAACAACGACGTGCAGCGCGCTGCCGCCGACGTGTTGCGCGAACACGTCGGCGGCGAGATCTTTGACGAGGATACCGGGGTGCCAAAGCAAGGGCTGGTGCCCGGTCGCAATGACGGGGGTAGTGCGGCCGTTGCGTGGGGCGACGCGCCACCGATCGATGGGCGGGTCGATGTGCAGGCGGGTTGTGGGTGGCTCAGCCATGGCTGTGCGAGTGTAGCCGCCGGGGCTTCACGAAGCCGTCGTGCAACGTCGCGACGGAGGTTTGAGAGACCGCGTCCGTCGAGGCGTTGCTCGACGGCTTCATTTACGCCTTCGCTTGCTCCTGCATCAGCTTGTCGAGAACACCCTCGCCGAACTCGGTGTGCTTGGCCAACTCGCTCTCGAAGACCTCGCGGTAGTGGGCCAGGCGTTGTTCCGCATCGTCCAGCACGCCGCCGAACGTGCGGTTGGGGTCGTTGTAGATCAGCTTGATGGGGACCTCTTTGACGCGCAGGCCGTGGGCCGCGAACTGCACCCACTGCTGCAGCGGGATGGCGTAGCCGTCTTCATCGAGGTCGAGCTTGTCCAGCGCGCTGACGCGGTAGGCGCGGAAACCACAGAACGCGTCGGTAATGTCGTAGCCCAGGCCCCGGTTGACCCAGCCGGTGATGGTCTGGTTGATCTTGCGTCGATCGGGCGGGGGCGGGTCGCCGCAGAGCTCGGGGCAGATGTACCGGCTGCCGTTGATGACGTCGGCGTCGTCCTGCTGGATCGCGCGGAAGAAATCGGGAAGCGACTCGGGCTCGTGCTGGTCGTCGCAGTCCATGGTGATGACCCAGTCGTAGTGGTACATCTGCGCCCAGCGGAAGGCCATGCGCAGGGCCGTGCCGTAGCCGCGGTTTTCACGGTTGCGGATCACATCGACCGGCTGCATGGCCAGCAGCATCGGTGTGTAGTCCGTCGAGCCATCATCGATCGCGAGGATGCACTGGGCGTGCTCGGCGACCCGCTCGATAACGCTGGCGACGTGTTTCTGCTCGTTGTAAACGGGGATCGCGACGAGGTTCTTCATGCAGAAAGGCTCCGAGGGGGTAAGCAACTGTAGGCGAGGAATTGAACAAGAGCAATCACAACTTAGCGCCCGCCCGCAAGGGCGGGGCTGAGCGATATACAAGAAGCAACCCCGCCCTTGCGGCGGGCGCTAAATACCCTGCGCCAGCTCGCACAACTGCTGCACGCTTAGCTGCTCGGGCCGCATGGTTGTTTCAACGCCTCCGGGCAGTTCTGCATCTCGGCCGAGGATCGAGCCGAGCTGCTTGCGACGCTTGCTGAAGAGCTTGTGCAGCAGCTCGCCGAGCGCCCTGGCATCCTCGCACAGCGGCCGGTCCCTTCGGTGCATCGCGACCACGGCCGAGTCGATCGATGGCGGCGGGTAAAAGCACCCGGGCCTGAGCACGCCGACGCGCTGCACGTCAAACAGCGCCTGGATCAGCACGCCCAACGGCCCGTACGCCTTGGTCCCCGGCGGGGCGAGCAGGCGATCCGCGACTTCCTTCTGGATCATCACAACCATGCCGATCATGTTCAGGTGATCGATCGCGAGGTTGGCCATGAGCGGCGAGGCGATGTTGTACGGCAGGTTGGCGATGAGCTTGAACGGCTTGCCAGTTCCCTCCCCTCCCCCTACGGGAGAGGGCCGGGGTGAGGGGGCGGCCGATGGCCGATCGGGTTGTTGGTCTTGATGATTCGATTCACTCGTCTGCGCCTCGCCCCTCACCCCCGGCCCCTCACCCGCGGGGAGAGGGGTGTTGAGCAGCTTGAGCACCTCCGCGTTGATCGCGTGCTTGCCATCCAGCGCATCGCCGATGTGCAGCGTGATCTTGTCTCCCAAGCGGGCTTTAAGGATCGGCTCCATATCCCGATCGATCTCGACGGCCACAACGCCGGCCCCCGCTTCGACGAGCCGCTCGGTTAGCGCGCCGGTGCCGGGCCCGACCTCGAGGACGGTGTCGCCGGGCGTGAGCTTTGCGGCGTCCATGATCCTGGCCATGTGGTTGCCGTCGTGCAGGAAGTTCTGGCCGAACTTTTTCTTCGGGCGCAGGCCGTGGTCAACGAGGAGCTGCTTGATCTCGGAGAGGGTCTGGGCCATGGCTTACGCGGTTCGGTGTTGCGGCTTCGGCCCTTGTTCAAGAGCGGCAGCAAGGCCGGTCTCGGTAAAGGCGAATGTATAAACGCGATCGGGGCCGGCATAAGCTAGCCGTGTTTGGCGATCGAAGTCATCGCCGAGCCAGTCAGGTGCCGAGCCAGCCAAGTCCGAATCGGGGAGCGACGCGTAGCTTCGCTGGAAAAAACCGCGGAGGCTCAGCCCCATGCCGTGCTCAAGCGACTTCACATACTGACCATCAACATCCTCGGGCCCCATACACCTGAACTGCACATCAAAGCCAAGCTCTTGCAGCCGTTGGCAGTACGCCTCTTTGGCTTCTGTCGGCGCAATCTCATCGCCGGGCCCGTGCACGCATCGGTAGCGCACCGGCCTCGTGCCGGCCTGGGCCATCGTTTGCAGGTGCTTCGGTTCGATCAGGCTGCGTATCGCCTGGGCATCGGCGTGGTAGTAGTTGCTCGCCCGCTCGTCGAACGACCACATCGAGTCTAGGAAAAAATACATCTGCATGACCGGGCTGAAGCGTTCGATATAGTCCGGCAGGTTCGCCTCGCGGCCATTGACATACCGCGGCGGCGCGGTCACGTAGCCCGAATTATCAAAGACAGCACGTAATGTGTTGGGCGCGAGCTTGCCCATAAGCTGCGCGAGGTATCCGCCGTGCGAACTGCCCATGGCGATAACGTTGCGCCGGTCGTAAGCAACGCGCGTCCGCAAGTCCTGCAACACCTTCAGGTGATCGATCGCCTGCATGAGTCCGAAGTTCTGCGCCTCCCCGCCACGCGGAACCAGGCCGCAGGTCAGTGTGAGCGTGCCGCCGGCTCGGCCCGCCTCTACTGCAGACGCGTAGCTCTGTTGCAGCTGCTGCATCAAGTCGCCGGGCGACGCCCCTTCACCCACGGGGACGCCGTACTGCTGGCAGTAACCGACCAGCCGATCCGCGTCGGGCTGTTTGAACGCCCGCGTCGCGCCGGTGCTGATCCGACAGCCCTGGGCGTGGTACGCAACCGTGGCGCAGGCCAGGCCGAACGTGTCAGCGATCCACCCGCAAAGACCCTCCGCGTATCCGCCGTCGTTATCCTCGCCAAACCCCGGGATAAACAGCACCAGCCCCGCCGCCGGCGCGCCCTGCGCCAAGCCATCGGGCATCGCGAGGGTATAGCTCAACAGGCCTGCGCGCCGCGTGCACAGCTCGATGTCCTCGGCCCCGGCGACTTCATAGGTCTGATGTTGAGCCAAGAAGATATCCCATGAATCACGGTATCACGCATCATAACCGCCGCCCACACGAGCGCCCGCAACCACAATCACGGGCACAACCCCCAATCGGCTTGGGCAACCCGCTAGAATCACGCGATGCCCATCCGCACCCTGCCTACGCTTGTCATCAACCAGATCGCCGCGGGCGAGGTGATCGAGCGGCCGGCGAGCGTCGTCAAGGAACTCACCGAGAACGCGCTGGACGCCGGGGCGACGCACATCAGCCTCACCATCGAGGAAGGCGGGGCCCAGCTCATCCGCATCAGCGATGACGGCATCGGGATCGCGGCGGATGAATTGACGCTCGCGGTCTCCCCACATGCGACGAGCAAGATCACGGCGAGCGACGAGCTCGAAGCGATCGGCACGCTCGGGTTCCGCGGCGAGGCGTTGGCGTCGATCGCGTCGATCTCGCGTTTGAGGATTACATCGCGGCCGACGACCGAGCAGGGCATCGCCGAGGCCGCGGCGGTGTTGACCGTTGAAGGTGACCAAGTCAAAGGCCCCATTCCGGGGGCGGGTAAGCCCGGCACGGTCATTGAGGTCCGCGACCTCTTTTTCAACACGCCCGCCCGTAAAAAATTCATGCGCTCGCCCGCCAGCGAGTTCGGCCACATCAACGACACCCTCGCCCGCATCGCGATGGTCAACCCCGACTGCGGGTTCACGCTGACGCACAGCGGCCGAACCGTCCGCGACCTGCCCCGGAATCAGTCACGCCGCGAGCGGTGTATTGACCTGCTCGGCAAAGACCTCGAAGAAGGCCTGCTGGAGTTCGATCACCACGACGACCCGTCGCGCGGCAGCGCGCACGCCTGGGGCCTGGCGGGGCTGCCCTCGCTGGCCCGGGCGACGAGCAAGTTCCAGCACGTGTGCGTCAACGGCCGGCCGATCAAGGACCGCAACCTGATGCATGCGGTCAAGGAGGCGTACCGCGGGCTGATGCCGCCGGACAAGTTCCCGATGGTCGTGCTGTTTATCGACCTGGACCCGTCGCAGGTGGATGTGAATGTCCACCCGCAGAAGGCGGAGGTCCGCTTCCGCCACCCATCGCATGTGCACGGCCTGGTGCTGACGGCGCTGCGTCAACGCCTGCTTGGTGCCGACCTGACCCCTGCCGCAACGTTTAGGCCGAGCATCCCCGCGATGGGTTCAACCGAGCGCGTCGCCGCCGCGCCGATCCGATCCACCGGTGAGTTTGTCGATTACTTCAAGGCGATGGACCCTAAGCAGAAGGGGTTTGTCTATCAGGAGGTGAAGGAGCAGCTCAAGCAGGAGATGGCCGAAGAGGTCGCGGTCGAGGATGATGCGTTTGAGCAGGCATTGCTAAGCCGGCAAGCGTCTGAGCAAGAAGAAACCAGCAGCCAGCCACTAGAAACCAGTCACCTGGACATCCTCCAGATCCACGACAGCTACGTCGTCACCCAGGACGAGCACGGCCTGGTCATCATCGATCAGCACGCGCTGCACGAGCGCGTCATGTTCGAGGAGCTCCGCAAGCGTATCCTCGAAGACAAATCATCCTTAGAAAGCCAACGCCTCTTGATGCCCGATCTCGTGAAGGCCGACGACGCACGGCAGGCCAGGCTCGATGAGCTGCGGCCGCTACTGGATCGTTTGGGCATCGAAGCCGGCCCCATCGGCCCGGGGCAGGTCGCGATCCATGCGTTCCCATCGCTGTTGTTCTCGCGCAACGTGAAGGCCGGGCCGTTCATGGAAGAACTCCTAGACAAGGCCGAGGCGGGCGCGTTCGACAAGCTCGAGCTCGGCGGCGGAAGCGATCAACAGCTCCCCGAAGAAGCGGCGCTGCACGAGGTCTTGGACATGATGAGCTGCAAGGCCGCGATCAAGGCCGGCGACAAGATGAGCGAGCAGGAACTCGCCGCCCTGCTCGCCAAACGCGACCAGATCGAACGCTCGAGCAACTGCCCGCACGGGAGGCCGACGACGCTTAGGTTGACGTTGAAGGACTTGGAGCGGCAGTTTGGGCGGGGTTGATAACAATCCGCAATCCGTAACGACGCGCGGCGCAAACGAGCATTCATTCAAAACGAAGGAATTGGCGGTGCTCTTTGGCTAAGTGCTTTCAAGCAAGCTTCTAATCCACTGTGTGCTTCACTGAAGCGGTGGAGCCTACTGGCGGGGCATTGCGCGAAAAACGCGCAGCGCATGTAATCAATAGCCCGCTTTGCGTGCAAGATTTCCGCGGCTCTGCTTTTTTTAATCATTTCAACTATTTCTTGTTAATGGCTTGCGCGGCCAAGACACTAACTGTATAGCGGTAACTCTTTGGAGAGATTGCGATGCTTGAGATGTATCGAGCATAACCGGACTATTTACCTTTTCCCCTGTGAGAGAAAAACATGAAAATCACCAGCCTTAGCCTACTAGCAGCCCTCGCTCTGGGCGTATCGACTTCCGCCGCGGCTGACACCGTCATCGTCCAGGAGGACTTTAGTGGTGCCGGTGCCGCACTAAACGGTACCTCGTCTGAAGTATTCGACGCAGACATCACTACGGCTGGCGGCTCGGCGACCTGGGTTGCCTCCACTACTTTTTTAGATAACGGCCTAGTCAATGGGGTCGCCGGCAACAGCTCGGCTTATCTCAATCTCGGCTCCTACATCAACAGTACCAAGGGAACCAGCGAAGGCATATTTGAGCTGACCATGACGATCGGGGACGTCACCGGTACGGGCAATGCATGGTTCTCACTGGGTTTCTCCGCACTTACCTCACCGTCAACCTCGAATCACTTCCTTGATACTGCCGTTACTGCCAGTACCGGCACCGTTATTTTGCGTGAACGCAACAGTGGCGAACTGGACTTTTGGGCGGGCACTGGCAATGCCAACTCGTCTCAGGGACCAACTGGCGCCTCGGGTGCTCGCACCCTAACCGTGACCGTAGACCTATCGACTCACAACGGCACAACCGACTTTGGGTCCGTCACTTGGTCGGATAGCTTACTCGGTGATGTCGGTAGCCATAGCTACAGTACTGATACGGATTTCACCTCTATCCTTTTTTCAGAGCCAAGTACCACCACCGCCACCCTCAGCAACCTGACCCTGACTCAGGTCCCCGAGCCCGGCTCGCTGGCGTTGCTCGGCCTTGGCGGTGTCATGATCGCCCGACGCCGTCGCCAATCCTAATCCAGACGATTTGCACGACAACACTCGATACCCAAAACGCCAATCGTGATAAACGGTTGGTGTTTTTAAGCGCGATGCGAACCAACAGGCACTTCCGTTTACATACGCCACGCGCGGCAGACGCCAATCCTTGGGGTGGTTAAGTACCTTCTTTTTGCTTAGGGAGAAAATCAATGAACTTTTTTCTACTTGCTCGTTCCCAATCCCGCCTCAGAATTCTGATTGCGACGGCCTGCACGCTATTAAACGCGGGGAGTACGCAAGCACAAGATTCGACCTACTACGACCTGGTCATCCTGGCGGGGCAATCTAACGCCGTCGGCGCAGGCGGTGCGGTCTCCAGTGGTCTACCCACCTCACCGACGAATCTACAGCAACCTCAAGAAGACGTCCTGTTTTTCAGTAACGCAAGCGGGTTTCCCGGCCCCACCGACCTGCAGCCGGGCACCGGATCAACCGGATCAGGCATCAGCCGCTTTGGCCCCGAAATCACCTTCGGCCGAACGGTCGCGGACGCCCTGCCCAGCAGGAATCTCGGCATCGTGAAGCACGCCGCGAGCGCAACCGATCTCGACATCCAGTGGTCTCCAACGGGCGGGAGCGTTTACAACGCCTTTCTCAATACGGTCAACCGTGCGACCAACTCGATTACGGATGCGGGCGATACATACGACATCACCGGCTTTCTCTGGGTCCAGGGAGAGGCCGATGCAAACAGGGGCTACGGGAGCGATTACGAAGCGAATCTGACAAACTTCATTGCCGCGATCCGTGCGGAATTCGGCCAGGACACGCCTTTTTTCATCAGCAAGCTCTCGGACAACCAAGACCCGGGCCCAGACACCGCGCTGGTGATGCAAGCACAGATCGATGTCGCTGCAGCAGACAGCAACACGTTTTTAATAGACACAGACGGACCTGAATTTACGGTCAGCCCGGCTCCGGACGGCCTGCACTATGACACCAACGGCCAGATCGCTCTGGGCGAAGCCTTCGCGGCGTCGTACCTCAGTACCGTGCCTGAGCCAAGCTCGCTGGCTCTTTTGGCCTTGGGCGGCTTGGCGCTGCTTCGTCGCGTGGGCAAATAAGGTCATCGGCGAGACTTCGAGAAACATCAGGCCTAGGCCTGGCGTTTTTTAGTGGCAGCACAACAGCCAGACCGCTTCTCACCCTTGACCGTGTGGGGCATATCGCTAAACTGTTCGATTCCCCCTCGTTTGGGGCCTGCGCGGTATGTGCCGGGCCACCACCGGAAACCGCCGGAAACACCCGCGAAGGGGCCTGAAGCCGCTTTTTCTGCCGAGAACGCTCGGTAATCCACGCCCGATCCACGGCTGACGCCACGGGCCAATAAACGGTGGCAGACGGACCGCACCCGTTTCCTTAACCCCTGACCCCCAGGCAAACACGATGTCCACCGCGACCCCTACCAAACTCAGCCGACTCGAGAAGACCCGTAACTTCGGTATCTGCGCCCACATCGACGCGGGCAAGACCACCACGACCGAACGCGTCCTCTTCTACACCGGCAAGTCCTACAAGGTCGGCGAAGTCCACGAGGGCACCGCCACCATGGACCACATGCAGGACGAGCAGGAGCGCGGCATCACCATCCAGTCGGCCGCCACGACGTGCCCCTGGGAACGCAACGGCACCCTCTACCAGATCAACCTGATCGACACGCCGGGCCACGTGGACTTCACCATCGAGGTGGAGCGTTCGATGCGCG
>JAHQVV010000118.1 GCA_019634195.1 Phycisphaeraceae bacterium
GCCGTCGTCTCCGATTGCCTCTCCATCAGGCCCGCGAACTGACCGCCATCCTTGGTCAGGTTCTGAAACACCTTCTGCAGCTCAGGGAAACCGACCTTGCCTTCGCTCACCAGGCCACGTACTTCTGACTCGGCGACACCCAGTACCTTGGCCAATTCCCCGTATATCGGGATACCACGCCCGGCGAGCTGATTGATGTCCTCTTGAAAAAGTCGGCCTTGGGCTCGGGCCTTGCCGTAGATCTCAGTCAGCTCTCCGAGCGGGATCTGCAGTCCTGCGGCGACATCGCCCAGTGTGCGGAGTGTCGGTACAACCTGCTCTGAACTCGTGCCGAACGCCAAGAGGCCACGGCCCGCCTTGATTACCTCTTCTGGCTCGAATGGGGTTGCGTCGGAGAACCCGCGAAGATCACGGATCAGCGTGTCAGCCTTATCTGCGTTGCCGAGCATCGTCTCGAATGCAACCGATGTCTTCTCGAGCCCGGCGGCAGCCCGGATGGACTTGGTGAACAGGGTGCCGAGACCAAGACCAGCACCCAAGCCAGCTATGCTTCCGTCACGGGATTGATCAGGCTCGTTGCTTTACTCGCGAACCCGCGGATAATGCCAATTGCACCGCCGCCGCCTAGGCCACGCCTCAGCTGTCCATTCTCTGCACGCAATGTCAGGGCTGCTTCGCCCAATACCGTTGCCATCTACTTCGCCTTTTTCCTGCGGAGAAAATGTGAGCCGGCCCGAGTCCAATTCCGCCTCGTAACGTGAGTGCGGGTCGGGACGGCGTCACGAACGCGGTCGATTCATTGCTTGTTTGTGGTGGATGCTGCACGCAGACGCTTCAATGTCCCCGCTGGGTAGAGATGCGTTCTGCCGACGGTTGTCTCGGGCTTGCCCCCTATTCGACGCAGGTGGACACGAACACCGTTGTGCGAGAGGCCGAGTTCCTTGGCCGTCGCTGGCACGGTCTGCATTTCGATCGTTCTCATGGCTTGCTCCACGTCTGTGCCATGAGATTGGCCCGTCGATTAGCGAACGGCCAGTGGGCGGTGCAGAAGTGCGCATGAGTTCACCTGTGTCCACGGCATAACCGGGTCACTTTTGTGCAATTCGTCCTACTCAGATAAAATCATTCGCACGCGCGACGCAGATAACGCAGAAACCAATAGGCAAAGCCGTCGTATCGCACGACTATGCAGCCTGCATGATTTCCGGGCGGTCCCAAAACTGCGGATCCACCGCACCTCGAATCCAATATTCGATGTCTTTGTAGTGTTTCGCGGGAACCTGAAGCCGGTATAACCCGGCATCGCCTTTCTTGACTTGCACGTTCCATCGATCAACGAAGGGGGCAAGCTGCTCGTGCAATGAGTCCGCTGCGTGTTTTGATAAACGGGGGCAACTGATGTAAATCGGCAGGTCGTTGGGGATGACCGATCCGTTGTCGTCGATGCGTTGCGGCCGATTACTCGCTCGGCTCATCACCGTGACAAGCCAGATTACGAGCATGCCCTCGATGATCACAAGGTCCGCCGGCGTTGTCGCCTTGCGTCTGCCTGTTTCCTTGAACTCTGGATACCAACGATACATCGCGTGCTCAAGCCATCGCTTGCCCGAACTGGTGAAGATCAATTTGTTGCGGATCCCGAACTCGCCGCCTTTCATGCGCAGCGTGATGCGGTTATGCCAGCAGGTCGTGACCGCCCAGACCAGTGATGGCCAGTGAGCCATCGATCGGCCAAGCACCAGGCGTACCCGTCGGCTGCCGCGCTTGGTCGGCTCGAGCATCGCGCCGAAGAGCATCATCGCGTCGATGATGTCATAGGGATGACCGAAGACGACCGAGTCGGGATCGGCTTGATCATTCGCAGCGATTGGCGTGCCCGGCGTACGAAACGGATAGGTCATCGACGTACCTCAAAGCGGGACGATTACCCCGCCGGCGTCCGTCCCAATTAGCAGGTCCGCCACGCGTCGGCCGCTGCCGCGCTTGCCTGGTCCGTCTTGCCACCACACGAGCCAGGAGGCCGTCTGAGCTGGCGTAGGCTCTGAGGCCCGATCGTCCCAGACAACAAGCAAAGCCCCACTACGTCGGTCCCTGACACGCCAACAGACGCGGGAGGTCTCTGCGTCACCAGGAAAGCCAGTGTCGTGCGAATAATGGGGCTGAGCCAAGGCCTCGCGAACGCCGGCGAAGCTGAGGGTCAGACTGGCGATCGGCTCAACGGCAAGCTGCTCATCGGAGCCAACCGGCGCGAGTTCGAGTTCGGGGTCTTGGTTCATCAGTGATCGATTTTACAAGATCGGCAGAAATCTTATTTTTCCACCGATGTGGGTTTTGGGGGCGTAGAGCAGGAATAAAACTATGGAACGGAAAAATACGCCATCATCCGCGGGCCTCAATCGTGGTCTTAGTCTTGATACCCCTTAACACGCGGCGGGTAGCAGAACGCCGTGGCGTTGACGCGGACCTGTTGGCCATCGATGTTGAGTTCGGAAGGGATGCAGCCGTGCGTCGAGGCAACGACCAGGGTCTTACCGCTTGCTGATGGTTGAGGCGGTTGTTTCAACGGTAGGCGGATAACGAGCTGGCCATCTTCAGTCGTGACTTGCATGTTGTGTCTCTGATGGGGTTTGAGGATTCTGTTCAGTTCTCAGCGTCTTGATCTCGATGCAGCGAAGGCCGTAGCGACGCAGCAGACCCTTGAGTGCCGCTCGAAGGCGGCGCGCGGCTTCGGGGTTAGGCTCTGCAGGTCCGCGCAGGCGAAGTTGGTAGTCGTGTTGATGTGTCTGTTCGCTCATCGATCGTCCTCCACCTGGTACGTGGTTGGCGCGTGGTCACGTGGTACGCCCGCCCCTTTAAGGGCGTACAACGCACGCGCTCGGTACGTGGTTGGGTCGTGGTCGTACCACGTGGCTGTACCACGTGACCACGTTCTAGCTGGATAGCTTGTACTCACGGGTCTGGTTACCTCTGACTTTGATTTCATTGAACGTGATCTCGCCCGCGGCGTGCATCTTGTCGAGAACGCCTGTCGCCTTTGCGTGGCCCCATCCAGTCAGGTCTCGGAGTTGCCTTGGCCGGATGGCTTCATGCTTTCGGAAGTGCTCGCGAGCTGTCTCCATATCCTTGACTGCTCGCTCAGCGTGCCGCTGCTCGCCTTTGGTCTTGCGATCCTTCAACGCCGAAGTGTCAAGATCCTCGGCACAACGCCACAGCGGGAACTCCCACCGCAGGCCGACCGGATCGATGGGAGCAAACGATCGGACCGCTGCTTCCAGCACGACGTGTCCCTCGTCCTCATGCGGCCGCAGAACAACGTGCGCGTCCGCTGCTCGGCTTTGTGATCCAGCGCCTGCACCTACGTCGGTAACCGACTTGTCGCCCTGCGAGCCCTTAGAACTATGGTGGATCAACACCATCGCCGCGCCGGTCTGCTCGGCATATTCATCGAGTAGGTTGTAGAGGCCCATCACGTCGGCGTTACTGTTCTCACTCAACCCCTTGGGAACGAATCGATACCACGCGTCCAGCACGATGGCCTTGTAGTAACCCTGTTCGATGCGGTTGATGTAGGGGCCGAGTCGATCGAGCGTGACACCCTTGCCACGTAGCGAAAGTACGTCGATGTCTAGCGGCGCCTCAATGCCCATCGCCTCGGTGACCTTGGGTAACCGGTTGGCGATGGTCTGCGGGTGCAATTCGTTGTCGATCAGCAGGACAGGGCCAGCGGTGCAGTAGTAGGTGTCGAGCCAGCGGCGGCCCGATGCAATACAGGCCAACAGTGAATAGACCAGCCAAGACTTACCGACCTTCGGCGCGGCGATCACATTCATGGTTTCGCCTGCCCTGAGCAACCCATCGATCACGGGCGGGGACATCGTATTGTTGATTTGCCCTATCGGGAAGATCTCCGCCGGCTTGCCAGCTTCGATGAGTCGGGTGATCTCGTGAAGCTCGGCTGCAACGTGTTGGGTCCTGATGTCGCCATCAATCAGTTGTTGGCTAAGGTGCGCAGCTCGGCGACGGGTGTAATGCTCAACAACAACCTCGGCCAGGGCTCTGGCCTCTGCGGGCCTAGGGTTGATTGCCGTTTCCTCGATCAGCGCGATCAGGTAGTCGATACCGCCGACTTGTTCGAGCATCCCACGGCTATTCAACACGGCTTCGATCGCGGGCAAAGTTGGCTCGCCGGTTTCCGAGAGACGACACACTGTCTCCCATATCGCGACGTGCGCCACGCTGCCAAAAACCTCAGGGGTGCTGATGAGTTGCTGTGTCGCATCCAAGCACTCAGGAGACTGGATCACGCACGAGAGCAATTCGCGCTCCGCATTGTGGGGATGCGAATTAGCTTGTCCATTCAGGTGGGCACGATTGCCCTTGTTTTTAAGTTGTTTTGTGCTACTATTCACGTGATCAGCTTCCTTGCTGGCCCGGACGTGGTGATGCTCGCCGGGCCTTTTTCATGCGCGGCTGTCCAGGTGGGTTGATGTTGTTTAGATCCCTGCGGCTTCGCACTCCGCTTCAAGCGCGGGGTCGAGTTGACGGCTTTGAGCGTTATCGATCGACTCGATATCTTGTGCAGCTCGCTGGAGTTCGCGGTGCCACCAATCCAGGCAAGCCCGAGTCGTGACACGCCGGCGGCCACACCAGGTCCAAGGCAGCTTGACGCCTCGCTTTCCCTTCATGCGGTAGCGACAGACCGATGCTGGCGATACGCCAAGCAGTCGGCCGACTTGGGCGTCGGTGAGAAGTTCATCCTCGATCGGATCGATGATGGGGGACGATTCCTGAATTGTCATGGCGTGCTCCAAAGCATCACGCACGGATAAACCGTGCTGGGTGATGCCTAGGAGCTGCAGACGCATCCGGCTTACGGACCGGTGTAACCGCGCTCAGAACTAGGGAGCTTAGATGTCGGCGGGGCCGTGAGCCCTCGCCTCAATTCTGACTTGCCTGCTTTGATAATCCTGGGTGACGATCAGAAACTTGCCTCCGCGGCAAGTGACGGGCTGCATATCTATAAGACAGGTGTCTGTGATCATTTCGTGATGCGCCTTGTACCGCATCGCATTTCCAGTAGCCAATTGAAGCTGAGCTTGGGCACGCTCTTTCACCGCTGCTTTACGCTGGCGCTTATTACGTCGTGACGACTTGGATCGCCGTCGGCGTTTTTGTGCTGGTTTTTCTTCCTGCTCAAGCATGGTTTAATACTATCGACTTTGCAATAATCTGCAAGCAATCTATGCCTACTTTATATATACCGCATCGGTGCTTTTGCTCGGACGTGTTTTCATCCGATCTTCGCGATAACTTCCTGAGCTCGGGCGTGATCCTTCTCAGCATAGACATCTACCAGTCGCGTCGACTTGTCGCCGAGTACCAGCAGCGCGGCCTCGGCTCCGAACTCCTTACGGGCGTTCGTCGCGGCCAGGTGGCGTAGCTGGTGCGTGGTCCAGTGCGGGACGCCGGACGCCTTACAGGCCCGCGTGATGGCTCGCTGGTAGGCCTCGGTGGTGAACTGCTCACCGACCTTGCGGGGAGTGCGCGTGGATGTCGGTTTCTGACCATCGCGCCGCGGCTTGCCCTTGGTGGCGTTTGCCGCCCTTCTCTCGGCCATCGACTCGCGCGGGTCGAACAGGCGGCTATCGACCGCCCGGCCCGCGAGCAGCGGCTTGATGGCTTCTTGGGCCTTGCTGCCGAGATAGATAACCCGGTCATGCCCGCGCTTGGCGTTCTTATGCGTCGCGGGTCGATAGAGCCAGACCTTGCCGGATACGTCCAGGTCCATCGGGCGCATCGCGCAGACTTCGCCGGCTCTGGCCGCGCTGTATCGCTGGACCTGAACCATCGCCCACACGACGCTGCTCACGTACTCGCGGATGTCGTCCACGTGGGCGGGCGGTACGGGTTTCACGGTCTGACCCTCGGGTGCATCGAACTCGCCGACCTTGAGTGGCTCAACGCACGCCAGGGCTGTCGGTAGAGCGATGGGGGCGCGTTCGTGGGCGACAGCCCACCGAAACATCCGGACAACGTGGCGGACACGACGGTTGACGGTGGAGCGGTTCCAGCGTTTGCTGACGTTCTTACCGAACCTGACTGCGAGCATGGCTCGGCGTACATCTTGCAGGGCGAGCGGGCCAAACTCGGCGACGGGCAGCGCCCCGCACCACTGGCGAGTGATGCGGACCGCCCGCTTGATACATTCCTTGTGCTTGTCGCTGATACCGCCCTTGGCGTCTATGTGCTTGGCGTAGTCCCGGCACAACTCAGCGACACAGCCGGCAGACGGGCTGGCCTGGACCGGCGCAGGCTTCACGTGCTCAAGCGTGCGGCCTCGAGCGGTCCAGCGGGCGAGCAGCTCAGCGTAAGCGGAGTGGGCGTCGAGCGTGCCGTAGTCGCCGAGATAGAAGTCCCGGCGCTTGCCGGTGGTGGCGTCGCTCAGGGTGACGACGGCGCGGCCGGATGCCTTGTGATGACGCAGGCGGGGAAGGGTTTCGGCGGTGGCCATGCGGTGCTCCGTTACTCGGTGCGCGGTAATTACCGCGCGTGTCCAAGTTTCGGTCAGCACCGCCGACGCCGGCGGGTTGTCGCTAAGTGCGACCCTGACGTGGTTTACAAAATGGAGCGTATCGGGCTCGAACCGATGACCTGCTGCTTGCAAAGCAGCCGCTCTCCCAACTGAGCTAACGCCCCAACAGGGGTACGAGATTCTATCGGCAAATCGCCTCGGCTTCCACCAGGCCAAAGCGCACAAATCTCAAGTGTTGAAATACTTGGCCTGCGGGTGGTGGCAGATGATCGCGCTGGTGGACTGCTCGGGATCAATCTGCCAATTCTCTGTCAGCACACAGCCGATGCGCGTCGGGTCGATCATCCTCCAAAGCCGGTCTTGATCGGACATGTCCGGGCACGCGGGGTAGCCGAAGCTGAACCGGCTGCCGCGGTACTTCTGCGTAAAGAGCTGTGTGACCTTGGACGCATCATCGGTCGCGATGCCGAGCTCCTGACGGATGCGTTTGTGCCACATCTCGGCCAGCGCCTCGGCAGACTCCACGCCCATCCCATGGATGTACAGGTATTCCCTGTAGTTGTTGGCTTTGAACAGCTCCGCCGCGACCTCGCTAACCTTGCTCCCCACCGTCACGCACTGGACCGGCAGCACATCCTTGCGACCGCGGCCGGCGGGCAGGAAGAAGTCGCTGATGCACAGCCCCTTCTGGCGTGACTGCCGGGGGAACGTGAACCGCTCGATCTCTTTGTCTTGATCCTCGGGATCATAAACAATCAGGTCCTCAGGATTCTTAGGGTCGCTATTGCAGGGGAAGTAGCCGTAGGTGACCTTCGGGTGCAGCACGTCCTCGTCAAGCATCTGCTGCTTGTATCGCTCGAAGATCGGCTTGACCTCGTGCTCAAGCTGGTCGTTGTAGGCCTTGCTGTCCATATCGCCGCGGATGAACTGCCACTGCGTCTTGTACAACGCGCTGGTGTTGATGAACGGGTACACCTGCTTCAGGTCGACCCCCTCGACGACACGGTCGCCCCAGAACGGCGGCTCGGGGATCTCGACATCGTCCTTCACGGATGCCGATCGGCCGGTGGGCACACTCGGGGGCTCGGCGACCACTGCGGCACCATCCGGCCCGGCCGGTCCCTGCGGCACGTCTGAGCCCGAAGACGCCGTGGCTTTAGCCTTCAGCGCCTCGATCTTTTTATCCTTCTCGACACGCCCCTCGGCCCGGGCATCGATCTCTGCATTAAGCTCGCCTTCTTTGTTGCCCGCGATCATATCCATGATGCGCAGGCCCTCGAACGCGTCCTTGCCGTGATAGACGTGGCCCTCGTAGATACCGCGCAGGTGGCCTTCGCAGTACGGTTTACTCAATGCCGCGCCGCCCAGTAGCACCGGCACATCCACGCCCTGTGTGTTGAGCTCGTGCAGGTTCTCTTCCATCACGTTGACCGACTTCACAAGAAGGCCGGACATCCCGATCGCGTCGGCCTTTGTCTCCTTGAGCGACTCAAGGATCGCGCTGACCGGCTGCTTGATGCCGATGTTGTGGACGGTGTAGCCGTTGTTGGTCAGGATGATATCGACCAGGTTCTTGCCGATGTCGTGGACGTCGCCTCGTACCGTTGCCAGGACGATCGAGCCCTTGGTCTGGCCCGCGATCTTTTCCATGTGCGGCTCGAGGTGAGCCACCGCCATCTTCATGACTTCCGCAGACTGCAACACAAACGGCAGCTGCATCTGCCCGCTACCAAAGAGTTCACCAACAACCTTCATACCCGCGAGAAGGTGGTCGTTGATGATCTCTAGCGGCGTGTACTTACCCATCGCCTCTTCGAGCGTTTCATCCAGCGCCTTCTTCTCACCGTCGATGATGTGCTTCTGCAGCCGCTCTTCAAGCGGCAGATCGGCTAGCACGACCTTCGATGACTGTACCTCCGCATCGTCCGCAAACAGGCTCACAAAGATCTGCAGCGGGTCGCGCGTCGTGCTCCCATCGGGTAGTTCAACTTCCGCACCTTCGTCACACCAGCGGTTATAGACCAGGTCGAGGGCAGCGTCCCACTGCTCATCCGCGATCTTCGTCTTGGGTAAGATCTTGCTGATATGCACGATCGCGCTGGTCAGCCCAGCCTCGGAAAGCTCATGCAGGAACACCGAGTTGAGGACCTGTCGTGCGGCGGGCTTGAGGCCAAAGCTGATGTTACTCAGGCCCACCGTCGTCTGGCACTTCGGGAACTCGGTCGCGATCAGACGAACGCCCTCGATCGTCTCCAACCCAGACCGACGATCCTTGTCCATCCCCGTCGAGATCGGGAGGACCAACGGATCAAACATCAGGTCTTCTTCAAGCAGGCCATAAGTGTTGACCGCAAGATTGCGCATGCGTCGCGCAATCGAAATCTTGCGCTCTGCGGTGCGCGCCATCGCTTCCTCGGGGTCTTCATCGATCGTGCCCAGGACCAGCCCCGCGCCGTACTGCTTGGCGAGGTGGCACATCACCGCGAACTTCTCTTCGCCATCCTCAAGGTTGCCCGAGTTGATCAGGCACTTGCCGCCCGCCGCCTGCAGGCCCGCCTCGATTGTTTTGGGCTGGGTCGAGTCGAGCATCAGCGGCGCATCGACCTGTCTAACCAGCCGCGTGACGACCTCGTGCATGTCTTTGGCGTTATCACGACCCGCGTAGTCCACGTTAACATCCAGGACGTGCGAGCCCTCGCGCATCTGATCGCGACCGAGCGACACGATCTCGTCCCAGTCTTCCGCTTCAAGCAGCCGCTTGAACTTGCGCGAGCCGGACGCATTGCAGCGTTCGCCGACGTTTAAGAGCGAGTTGTCCTGGACATACTCGACCGGGCTGTACAACGAGGTGATCGAGGCGGCCATCGGCTTTTTGTCTTGTTTCTCAGCTAAACGCTGCCCGATGCGTTCGCGCGTCAAGCCGATGTGCTTAGGCGTCGTGCCGCAGCAACCGCCAACAATCGACAAGCCAAAACGATCGACGAACTTCTCCATCGTCTCGCTGAACGGCTTGGGCTGCAAGGGATAAACCGTCTGCCCCGCGACCAGCGTCGGCAGGCCCGCATTCGGCAAGATCGAGATGTGCTTGGGCCAGTGTCGTGCGAGAAACTTGATGTGATCGGCCATATCCTCCGGGCCGGTCGCGCAGTTCATGCCCAACGAGACGATCGGGTAGTCCTTGAGCGCGTGGGCCGCGGCGGCGATCTCCGTGCCGGTCAGCATCGTGCCGGTGTTCTCGATCGTGACCTGGACCATGATGGGCAGGCCGTCGTCTTCCGGCGTCAGCGCGGGCTTGACGCCCATCTCACCCATCGCTTCGAGGATTGCGTTGACCGCGCACTTGATCTGCAAAATATCCTGACAGGTCTCCAGCAGGAACAGGTCGCAGCCACCTTCGATCAAGCCCTTGGCCTGCTCCTTGTACGAGTCGAACATCGTTGGCCAGTCGATATTGCTCAAGGTGATCAACTTCGTGCCCGGGCCCATCGACCCGATCACAAAGCGCGGGTTGTCCTCTGTCGCGTACTTGTCGCAGGCCTTGCGCGCGAGTTGGCACGCCTTGATATTGATCTCGCGGCAGCGGTCCTGCAGATCGAACTCACAGAGCACGTGCGGCATCGCGCCGAAGGTGTCCGTCTCCACCGCGTCCGCACCCGCCGCTAGGTACGTCTCGTGGATCGATTGGATCGCATCCGGCCGAGTCAGCACCAACACCTCGGTGCAGTTTTCCAGGCCCAGATAGTCCTTCTCCAGGTCCAACTCCAGCTCGTGGATGGAGGTTCCCATCGCGCCGTCGAAAAAGACGACACGCTCTTCTAGTAGCTGTATGAATCGATTCATGGGGCCTTCCAAATAAATCCTTTTATCCGGATTGACGGATCATATTGTGCAAGATCGGCTATTGCAAGTCCAAAAACACGGAAATCGTATTCCCGTGGCCCCCGGCGGATCGCCGATATCAACTTCGCAAGCGCGGGGATCCAGCCGCCTCAGGCAGGACCTCACGGGATCAAAACTGTTCACGAACTTGGTGCAGACGACATGACTTGGTGGGAAGCGATCATCTTAGGGCTCGTCGAGGGGATTACCGAGTACCTGCCGGTCAGCTCGACGGGCCACCTCCTGGTGGTTCAGGACCTGCTGGGCATCGGCACGGAGGACGGCAATACGTGGAAGGCGGCCAACGCTTTTGCGATCTGCATCCAGGCCGGGGCGATCGTTGCCGTGCTCGGGCTCTACTGGCAGCGCGTCCGGCAAGGCGTCTTCGGCATGCTCGGGCCTATCGGCATCGGCAAAGGGGACGAGGCCGGCCTACGCCTGTTCATCAACTTGGTCGTCGCCTTCATGCCCGCCGCGGTCATCGGCCTGATCTTCGATGACATGATCGAAAAGTACCTCTTCAACGCCTGGACCATCGTCATCGCCTGGGCCGTCGGCGGTGTCGCGATCCTCGCTGTCGCGTTTTGGAAGCGCGGCAAATCCGGCGACGAACACAAGGGCTCGGATCTCGACTCGCTGACCTGGCAGATGGCGCTTACCATCGGCTTTATCCAGTGCCTGGCCATGATGCCCGGCACATCGCGCTCGCTGGTCACCATTGTCGGCGGGATCCTCGTCGGGCTGCACATCGCCGCGGCCGTCGAGTTCTCCTTCCTCCTCGGCGTCGTCACCCTGCTCGCCGCGACCGTCTACAAAGCCCGCGAGGCCGGCCCGCTCATGCTCGAGGAGTACGGCTGGTCGCCCATGATCATCGGGTCCATCGCCGCCTGGCTCTCGGCCGTCGTCGCCATCAAGTGGATGGTCAGCTACCTCAAGAAGCACGGCATGTCGATCTTCGGCTACTACCGCATCGCCATTGCTATCCTCGTCGCCGCCCTCATCCTCACCGGCACAATCGACGCGAACACGCCGCAGTAATCCCTTGTCAATCAAGGCTGCAACAGCACCTTGATCACGCCCGGCTTACCCGCCTGCTCCAGCACCCCGGGCCCGTCGCCAAGCTTCATCCGCTTGCTGATCAGGCTCACCACATCCACCGCCTCACGCGAGAGCCAGTCCACCGCCTCGGCGAACGGCCCGCATCGGCTGCCAATCACGTTCAATTCGTTGATCACGATGGGCGACAGGTCAAATCCCTCGCCCATCTGACCCGGGGCCACCGTCGTCTTGCGCACCAGCGTCCCACGCGGGCGCAGCATCGCCATCGCCGTCGTCAAGCCGCTGGCCGAACCCGTGCAGTCCACGACGATGTCCTGGTCCTGCCGCAAGCCGACATCCTCGAGCAAGCGGTGCTTGATGCCCCACTTCTCACACAGGCCGAGTTTGGCCTCGTGCTTACCCACGCAGCGGACCGTCGCATTGAGCGTGCTGAGCACCTGGGCACACAAAAGCCCCAATCGACCATCGCCCAGCACCGTCACGTAGGGCCGGCCCTCAATCGTCAACTGCCGAACCACCTGCAGCGCCGCCGCCAGGGGCTCGACAAACACCGCACGATCATCGTCCACGTTGTCCGGCACCGCGTGCAGGTTCACTGCGGGGAGCACAAAGCGCTCCGCAAAGCACCCATCGCGCCCCATGATCCCAAGCACCGTGCGGTCGCGGCAGTGTTCTTTCAGACCGCCCTTACACATATCACACTGCCCACAGACACAATTAATCTCGCCGACAACCCGCCGGCCGACCCATGCCTTATCCACGTCTTTGCACACCGCCTCGACGACGCCGACAAACTCGTGCCCGAGCACGCCTTCGTAGGCCATATACCCCTTGCACAACTCCAAGTCTGTCGAACACACCCCCATCCGCGTCGGCCGGATCAGCACCTCGCCCGGAGGCAGATCCCCCACCACGGGCTCATGTCGCCGCTCATCCAATCCCAGCCCCGATTCGTCTAGCACCAATGCCCGCATGCGACTCCTTTCGTCAAGACCCAAACCACACTCTAATCGACTTCCAGTCTCAGGCCATCTTGTGCAACAGTGCTTAACGGCTCACTTGTCGACCGTCATGCCAGCCGGAGTACCCCCAAACACAAATAACGCCCGCACAGCCAGGCGCACTCTCGGGTCCCGATCCTCATCAAAGGCCCTCCATCTAAGCCCCAATCACATCCTCCGCGCGCGCAGACCGGAAACGACCCTGCCCAATACCCCGATGCCTTCCCCAGCCATACCCGCAAACACCGAATACCCGTCTGAACACGTCATAGGGGGCCTTTTGTGCACCCCGCGTGCAAACACGCACGACTCGACCCAAGCGGCGTGGCCGAAAAATTCAATAATCTTGCTTATTAAGCTTTCAAGTGGGCCGAACGACCTGGGCGCAAGCCGGCGCACCCACCGTCGATGCCAACGGTACCCACCACGACACGTGGCTGGTCGTCGGCAAGATCAATGGGAAAGCTGATGGCACCGCAGACGAAGTCTTCCTGTACAGCCTCGACGCCGTTCCAGGCAGCGAACCACTTGAAGGTGCCGCCGTGGCTTCGCTGACCGCAGATCTAGATCAATCCACCTTTGACCGCATCACATACCACGACGGC
>JAHQVV010000119.1 GCA_019634195.1 Phycisphaeraceae bacterium
ATCGAGGTCAACCTCCAGCCCAGCGAAGGCGTCGGCTACTTCTCAGAGCACCGCCACGGACCGGCGGGCGAGCTGGTTCCGGAGCTGGTCGATGAGCTGTTGGATTAATCGCGTCTAATGATTGCCGTTGCCATTGGGCGCGGCGCCGGGGCCGAAGCAGATCGCGTTCTTGCCCTGCTGCTTAGACCGCATGGCCATCGCGTCGGCCCGGGCGAGCAGCTCGTCCGTCGTCCGCCCGTCCCAGGGGAAGCCCGCGAGCCCGCCGCTGACGGTCAGCCGGCCGACCGCCTCTTCGCCGAGCTTGGGGAATTTGTGCTCGCAGATGGCTTTCTGGAAACGCTTGGCGATACCGATGACGTTGTTGGGGTGCTGGCTGCCCAGGTGCCTCGGCTCGCCCTTGTCCCAGAAGATCACCGCGAACTCGTCGCCACCAATCCGCGCCACGATATCGTGGTCGCGCACCAGCGACTGGATCAGCACCGCGGTTGACTTAAGGATCTCGTCGCCCGCCGGGTGGCCGAAGCTGTCGTTGTACTGCTTGAAGTTGTCGATATCGAAGACGAGCAGCGTGACCTGCTGCCGGCCCTGTGCGGCGTGCTGCAGCACACGTTCCAAAAACAGCTCGAAGTACCGGCGGTTCCAGATGCCCGTGAGCTTGTCGTGCATGGCCATCTCGTAGAGCTCGCCCTGCCGACGGTCCAGCGCGACCCACCGCGCCAACCAAGCCGACCACGAGCCTAGCGCCTGCACGTCGCCATCCTGTGAGGTGAGTGCGCCGAAGTTCGTCCCCTCGTATGAGACATCAACCGCGAAGCGTGCGTTGCCATCCGCCTGGCCGAGCGGGGCAAACGCGGCATCGGCCAGGCCCGACTGATCACGCAGCAACCGCATGGCCAGCGGCAGCAATGATCCGTCCCGCCGCATCACCGCTTCGGCCAAGTCCACATCACCGACCGTGCCGCTCACGTTGGCCAAGCCTTGCTCGTCGAACCCCTTATCGAGCCAGTCCTGGCCTGGTGATTGCGACTCGAGCTGGAGTGATTCCATCTTGACCGCGTTGTCAGCGGCGCTGACGCGGGCATCCTCCTCGGGCTTGCCCTGCATCGTCGCTGAGGCCCCGTCGCGCTTCTGCGATTCCAGACCGATCGCCGACACCAGCACGCCCGCATCCGCCGGCTCGTACACGCATTGATCGAACCCCGCCGACGCCGCGGCGCTCGCCTCCGCCCGCTCATCGTCATCCGCCAGCGCAACCAGGCGCATGCCCGGCGACAGCTTTCGCAGCGCACGCGCCGTCGAGCCGACCATCCCCGTCATCGCCGACACGGGGCCGACCACGACCGCCGCACGCTGCTGCGTCAGCCAGCCCATCGCGGACAAATAACTGGGCGACAAGTTGATGTCCGCAGTGACCCCGGCCGCCTCCAGCGCCGCCGCCACGCGATCGCGCAGCGTTTCGCTACGTATCACCAGGACCCTCGGCACCTCGGGCTCTGCGCCCATCGTCGATTCTCCAACAAAGTAGACACCCGATTCTGCCATCACTAACCCGCCTCGCCCGGTGCAGGCCCCAGCAACATCGTCAACTCCTGCTGCGTCACGACCTCGCGTGTCGATAGCTCACGCCCCGGGGCCGAGACCAGCAGCCGATCCACCGGCCGGGTCCGCTTACGTACCCGCCCGACCGGGCGGAGGGTGCCCGAGCCCTGGCCTCCATCCATCGCCTCATTACCAGATTCAAACCGCGAAAGCATCGGGTCCGCACCCTCGGCGGTATCGAACTGCCAGCAGTGCACCAAGCCATGAAACGCACGAACCGCATCAACCAACTGGTCCAAACGCTGCCAGCGAGGCGGCTCGACAACGATCAGGACCCGCCTTGAAAGCTGCCGCCCCGCCAGCCCGGCCATCGCGACCATCGCGGAGGGCTCGTCGCGCACAACCGTCGGCGTCAACCCACGCGCAGACAGTGCCTGCAGCAGCACCGGGTTCACGCCCGAACCTTCGCGCACCAGCAACACAGAGGCACCCACCTCAGTGGCTTCGTGGTTGGGTGATGTGGCATCTCGACTCACACCACTATCTTAGCCGCCAAACGGGTACTTCCAAAATCCAATCGCAAAACACAAGCCCCAACAATTCCCAACCCCGGCCGCCAAGACTGTCTAAACTACCGCCAACCACGGACGGAATCCGCTATGCAAATCCTCGCCGCAGGCATCCTGACCCCCACTGAGATCACCATTTTCCTGCTGGCCCTGGCCGTGCTGCTGGGCATGGCGAGACTGCTGGGGGAAGTGGCAAAAAAATTCGGGCAGCCCACCGTGCTCGGCGAGATCCTCGCCGGCGTCATCCTCGGCGCAACCGTGCTGGGCAATGTTTCTTCGGAGACCTACAGCTGGCTGTTCCCCGAGTACCTCGCCGACCACCAGTCCGGCAACGACATCTATTACGACAAGCTCGACCCCAACAACGACAACCAGCCCTACACCGTCGGGGCCATCGACCCCTCTACAGGGGAAGCGATCACCCTGACGATCCCCGACAAGCCCGGCGCGGAAGTCGATGACAAAGCGGACGGCCGACGCGTACCCAGCCTGGTCAAAGTCGGGCTTGAGTCCTTCTTTGTGCTCAGTGTCTGCCTGCTGCTGCTCGTCGCGGGACTGGAAGTCGATCTATCCATCGTGACCAAGCAGGGCAAGGCCGCCGTCGCGGTCAGCCTGATGGGCATGATTGTGCCCTTTGTGATCGGCTTCGGGGTCGCGTACCTGCTCGCCAACAACGCCGCGGACTGGATCGGCTACAACGAAGACTCCGACAAGGCCCTGCCCTTCGCGTTGTTCCTGGGTATCGCCATGTCGATCACCGCGCTGCCGGTCATCGCCAAGATCCTGTTAGACCTGAACATGTTCAAGTCCGACATGGGCATGCTCATCATGTCGTCCGCGATGGTCAACGACCTGCTCGGCTGGATCGGCTTTGCGATGGTCCTCGCGATGATTACGCCGCCGGGCGAGGCCACGATGGACCTCCAGTTTGTCATCTTCGCAACACTCCTATTCGTCGGGTTCATGCTCACCGCCGGGCGATACCTCGCCAACAAAACCATCCCCCTCGTACAAGCCCACTCGTCCTGGCCCGGCGGGATCCTCGGGTTTGTCTTCGTCCTCGCCCTGCTCTGCGCGGCGCTCACCGAGTGGATCGGCATCCACGCGATCTTCGGGGCCTTCCTCGCCGGCATCGCGCTGGGCGACTCCAAGCACCTCACCGCGCGGACCCGAGAAACGATCGAACAGATCGTCACCTACATCTTCGCACCGATCTTCTTCGCCGGCGTTGCCCTTCGCATCGACTTCATCAACAACTTCGACTTCGTGATCGTCATCATCGTGCTCGTCGTCGCGATCATCGGTAAAGTCTTCGGCTGCTACATCGGCGCCAAGATCGCAGGCCTAAGCAAACGAGAGAGCTGGGCGATCGGCTTTGGCATGTCCGCCCGCGGCGCGATGGAGATCATCCTCGGGCAGATCGCGCTGAGCTTCGAGCTCATCACCGAAGAACTCTTTGTCGCGATCGTCATCATGGCCATCGCGACCTCCGTGATCGCCGGGCCGCTGATGCAAAAAGCCCTGGACCGACGACAACAGAAACGCTTCGCCGACCTGCTCTCGGGCAAGGCCTTTGTCTCCCGGCTCAAGGCGGTGACCCGCAAGGACGCGATCCAAGAACTCGCACAAGTCGCGGCGACCGTCACCGGCGTCGAGGCGACAGCCATCAGCGACGCGGTATGGGAGCGTGAGCAGACCATGTCCACCGGCATCGGCCACGGCGTCGCGGTCCCGCACGGGCGCATCGGAGGCCTCGCCAAGCCGCAGCTCATCGTCGGCGTCAGCCCGGCAGGGATCGACTTCGACGCGGGTGACGGCGTCGCCGCCGAGATCATCTGCATGCTGCTCACCCCCACCGAAGACCAGCTCGCGCAGATCGAGATGCTCCGCGCAGTCGCCGAGGCGTTCAGCGACCCGGCCCGCCACCGGTCCGCGGTCGAAGCCGAAGGCTACACCCAGTTCCGCGCCGCGATCTCGGTCGGCAGTGCGCCCGCGCACTAACGCGGTAAACTCATAGCCGTCACGGACCCATCGGCGTCTTTATGGATCACACTTTCTCCTTCATCCTCGCCGCAGGCGACTCCGCACTCGACGAGAGTGCGATCACGAAACTGCTGCTAGCCATCGCCGTCCTGCTCGGGCTGGCGCGCCTGCTCGGGGAGCTCTGCCGCAAGTTCGGCCAGCCGCCGGTCCTCGGCGAGATTATCGCGGGCATCATCCTCGGGCCAACGATACTGGGATCAATTGACCCCAGCGGGCTGGACCTCTCATGGCTCGCCTGGGCCTGGCAAGGGTTTGAAACCTATCGGCTGCCAGACGTCGGCGGGCTCACTTACGCCTACCTCTTCCCCGCGGAGGCCGGCACCGCCGCGTGGATCGCCGAGGAAGGCTTCATCACCCTCTCCGCCGCGCTGCTGCTCTTTGTCGTCGGGCTGGAAGTGGACCTCTCCGCGGTCGTCCGCCAGGGCAAGGCCATGGTTCTAGTCAGCGCGATGGGGATCGTGATCCCGTTCGCGCTCGGCTTTGGCACCGCGACCATGTTCGCCGACCTGCTCGGTGTCGGCGAGCGAGCGCAAGACAACCTCTTGCCCTTCCAGATTTTCTGCGGGCTGGCGATGTCGATCACCGCCCTGCCGGTCATCGCAAAAATCCTCATCGACCTGAACCTGAGTAAGTCGGACATGGGCGTGCTGGTCATCAGCTCGGCGATGTGCAACGACCTGATCGGGTGGATCGGCTTCGCGGTGGTGCTCGCGCTGCTCGCCGCGACGCCGGGGGGTGAGGCCGCGGCGGTCGTTGCCGCCGATGAGAACGTGAAGCTCGGGGTCTGGCCGACGATCTTTGCGACGCTCGGCTTCCTCGCGTTCATGCTCACGCTCGGCCGGCTGTTCATGCACAAGGCCCTGCCCTATGTTCAGGCACGCTGGTCCTGGCCAGGCGGCGTGATCTCCTTCGCGTTTGTGATCGCAATGGCCTGCGCCGCGCTGACCGAGTTCCTCGGCATCCACTCGATCTTTGGGGCCTTCATCGCCGGCGTCGCCATCGGCGACTCGCACCACCTCCGCGAACGCAC
>JAHQVV010000120.1 GCA_019634195.1 Phycisphaeraceae bacterium
CCACGTACTCGCTGCGGCCCCGACGGTCGTAGATGGAGATATTGCTGCCGGGACCAGGAATCGCCTTGGCGCTGCCCTGCCAGGACCCGGCTGAGCCGGGAGTTCCGAAACCGCCCACAGCCCGAGCATGGCCGCGAGCAGCACCATTGCCGCTGCACTAAAGCGTGGTCGATCGGCGACTAACCGGTAGGCCGCCTGCCGCGGCGTTTGCAGGGAACACACCGAATCGACAGCCGTTTCGCCCGCGTACTTGTCACGGATGCTGCGAAAAAGATACACCTCTTCCGCATACTGCCTGGCGTTTCTTGGCGAGGCATTGATCCACCCAGACAACTGGGCGATTTCCTGGGGTGTGGCGTCGCCAACCAACCGCTTGGTTATCAGAAGGCTCGCATCGTTCATCGGATCACCCCGGACTCACCCATCTGGCGCTCGATGCACTGACGGAGCAGGTTTCTGGCCCGATGCGTAGCCATCACGATCGCGTTGACCGTAATGCCAAGATTCTCGGCGGCCTCCCGGACCGGCAAGCCTTCACCAGCGACAAGCTCAAGGGCTTGCTTGGGACGCCCCTTGAGCTTCTCCACACAGACCGAGATCGCGTGCTTCATCTCATGAAGCTCCGCAGGATCGGCCTGATAAGCCTCGGCGATCCGATCGACCGCTTCGTCTGTAAAGTCCAGGCGATCACGTGACCGTTCCTGTCGGTAGCGGCGTATTTCTATTTTGGCTAAGCCGACAACCCAGCCTTCGAAGGAACGCTCGGGATCAAAATCAACATGCTTGTGGATCGCTGCCGTAGCCGTGCGTTGAAGCAAATCTTCTGCATCGTGATGGTTCCAGACGACGCTGCTAATGAATGCAGCAACGATGGGCTGAGCTTTCACCCATTTAGTAGCGAACGCTGCATACTGATCTGGTTCTTGAGACTCACTCAACTTACTGAAGGCCTTCCTTATGGGACAACTTTAGCCAGCCATGTCCATATGACTCGCTCCACATATACTCCAACAGATATAGCCGGAATATTTCATTAATTGATGGTTAGAACCATCAATTTCATAAAGAAAGTGCTCGTTACAAAGCTTTTATGGTGAACCCTCGCCCGGCATGCTGCTCCGCTTCACAGGCTAGGGTGTCCAGCAATTCAGAATCAAACAGATGCCGTTCACGTCCCGCCCGCTTGCGGTAAGTCAAGACTTCAAACTGCACGACCTTGTAAGCCCAACTCTGAAAATTCGTGCCCGGCTGAAAGTCCTGAGACTTCTCCCATAAAACGACATTGGTCCGCTGCAGAATCTTCTCAGCCAAATGTGGTTCCGCAACCAGCGACATCAAGAACGCGTAGATCTTGTTTGGCCAGGAGGTGAGCTCAAGTATGAAGTTGGTTTCGATTTATGGCTTCATCTGACTAATTGGGGTGAGCACTTCAGCTTCACCTATACACAGCCAGATTACGAGGATGTTGTTTTACTTAACTTAGTATTAACACTAGGCGTCAGGCTCTGCTTTCTCAGCCGTAAGTGTTCGTGGATTGGCGCTCTCTGCTTAGTCGCTGTACCTTGCTTTGATGCTCAAGGACAGCGAACCACGAAGGTGATCGCTCGTAGTCGATCCCTGGTTCGTCAAAAATAACAGCGCAATAAAGACGTTTTATCTGACATTGACCTGTGCTGCACTCGGTTGATGTTTGAGCCGAACGTCCAGATTACATCAGCCATTACAAAGGCTCTGATGGAGATCGAGGCTGTCCGCTAGGCGGTGGTCGAGCTGCCTTTTGATGTCGACATGCTCCGTAGACCAAAATTTTCTTGCACGACTTAAGGGGTCGAACTGGGACGACTTAGGATGATTGATCGACCCATCTATAGGATGGATGAGATCTGTAAAATATTTAATCACAGGTGTTTACAAATTTCTTAAGTCGTGCCCATGTTCTTTTGGGAGCAGGAAGTCGTTAGTTCAAATCTGGCCGCCCCGATTCGTCAGAACCGATCTCTCCCGCGATTGCCTGCTCTTCTGCACGACTTAAACCAACCGGACTCGAACCGGCTTAACAAAAATGCCCGCTCATGAAGCGGGCTTTTAATGGCCTAGCCCTCAATCGGCGGGGTGTGGTCCAACTCTTTGATGAGATGCAGATCGGGGTGTTTGGCCTTGACCTTACGCCTCCGACGCTGCTTTGCGGGGATCGGGGCACGCATTTCTTCTAGCTACCAACATCCTGCAGACCCTTACACACCTTTTCCTGCAGCACATGCGTTTCAACAATCTGTGATTTTCAGATCAATTACTTCGTTCTGAACGTTTCACTGGCTACGAGATCAAGGATGAGTTCGCGGAAGCCTTCATCGCCGCCGACGTTGTTCTTGACAATGGTCTTGAGTTCGTTCTGCTCGGCGTGATTTAGCTCCCGACCTGTACCATAGATCATCAGCTTGTTTGCCACGTTTTTGGCGAATATATCTTCGTTCTTGACCACCCATTGCTTGAAGTCGACGACACGCTTGAGCTTTGTGCCGTCAGTCAGTACGCCGGTCGGGTCGATTTTATGTTTGGTGCCTGGCCACTTTTCGCGCCATTTGCCGACAGGGTCGAAGTTCTCGAAAACAAAGCCGATCGGGTCGATGTGCTGGTGGCAGCTGTAGCAGTCCGGATTGTTGGTGTGCTTGATGAGTGTGTCGCGTGGGGTTTGAGCGCCACGGGTATCCGGCGTCAATGCAGGGACGTCTTCAGGCGGGGGCGGCGGGTGGATGCCAAGGATATTTTCCATGACCCAGACACCGCGCAGCACCGGCTGGGTATCGACGCCGTTGGCCGTGGTCATCATGATGGCAGACATCCCAAGCAAGCCCCCGTGGCGGGTGCCACGCGGGAACTCGAAGCGTTGGATGCGTTCACTCTTCTTCTTGTCCGCACTCCACGACTTCAACTGTTGCATCTGATAGATGCGGTGTGCGAAATACGGCGCGGTATAGGTAAAGCCGGGGTCGATGAAGTCGCGCATCGGGCGGTTCTTCACGAGCATCTCTGCGAAGAATAACTCAACTTCTTTCGTTGCAATCTGGATGTCTTCTGTGTGGAACCTAAACTTGGGATCGGGCATGATCTCGGGCAACAGGCTCGTGCCAAGCCACTGGCCTGTAAAATCTTTGACAAACGGGTGCGTCGGGCCGCCGATTTTGCTTGGCAGCAAACGTATCGCCTGCTTACGCAACATATGGGGCTTCGACAGCCTGCCCTCGTTTGCGAGCCTGGTCAGCGTGGCGTCCGGCGGGCTCTGAGTCAGGAAGTAAGAGAGCCGGGCAGCCAGGTCGTGGTCATCCAGCAACCCAGGGCGCACCGAGCGATATAAGAACTGTGGCGAGATGAGCACGTTGCGCAGCATAAGGTGCATGCCTTCGTTGAAACCGTGCCCCTCCGCCCAGTGATCCGTCGCGATCTGCAGGAACGACGCGATCGTCCGCTCATCGACCGGCCGACGGAACGCACGCGGCAGAAAGTTCCCCAGCATCTTGCGAGCGTAGGCCTCGTCGCTGTCGACCTTATCACGGCTGATCCCCGCGAGGCGGTCGGCAAGCAATTTATCCGCCTTCTCCTGCGGGCTGTCGACAAGCTTTGACGGGCCCTCGATTGAGAAATTTTGGAGTTCAAGCGACGGGCCGTAGTTAAAGTAGTAGTGGGCTAGTGCGTCGGCGAAATTGAAGACGGCGTAGTTGCGGTTGCCAAACAACTCGAGGAGCTTCTTGGTCATCGGCGCGTCCAGGGTCGCCTGACTCATATCCAGGTCAGGGTCCTGCATCCCCTCATGGAGGATGCGCCAGCCATTGAGCCCGCGCAGCTCCGTTTTTCGCACTTTGCCCTTTATTCCATCAGGGAAGACGGCGCGTTGCCATGCAGCAAGGAAACGCGGATCGCGCTCAAACCAATCACGCATCATCCCGGGCAACTTCTCGTGATCATGGGACAGCTCTGCGTTCTTCCATTGGAACATCAGCGTCTGGTTTTCATACAGTTCGGCCTCGAACGACACCGAGGTCGTGCCCTTGGGCGACACCTCCAACTCCTTGAGCACTCTGAACCGACTGGTCCGCGCACGCATAGGGGTATCGACGTCCCGGGCAAAAACGCTCAGGACCATCGGCTCCGTATTTTTCTTAGGCTTGAAACTCGAGGCCTTCACCGTGACCGTATAGACCCCTGAGGCTTTGACGGCGGCTCGGGTCGGCCAGGCACAGCTTCGCATGATGGCGATGCTGCTAGACGCCAGTCGCATCTTCCCGTCCTTCTTCGCGGAAGCCGAAAAACTCAGGCTCATCTCATCAGGGCCACCGGCCTGCAGCTTCGACGGCGGCAACAGCCTCAGCTGGGGATAAAGCCTGTCCGCGATATCGGTGGCGACCTTGTTGTATGCCGCCATATGCGTGGCCGACAAGACCAAGCCTTCACTGACGTTGTTGAACCCATGCACCGTCGTGTCGCCGGGGAAACCCTGCGGCAACTCGTAGTCGGGTATGTAAAACAGGCTGCGGATCGTGTTGCGGTACTCCGTCTTATTCAGACGTCTCGGCGGGGTCCCGCCGATCTCGATCTGTTTGGAAAGCTCCTGGTCAATCCAGTCCGACAAGATCCTGCGTTCCTTGGCCGTCGGCTTGTCCACGCCGTGCGGGGGCATGAACAAATGGTCGTTCACATACATCGCCTTTTGCCATGCCTGTTGATTCGCTTCGCTGGACCAGTCGACAGAGCGCACATCGAAATTGATCCCGCCTTTCTTGAGGCCCGCATCGTGGCAGTCGGTGCAGTAGTTGAAGAGCACTTCTGCCGGACCCGTTGGGATGGGCGTGGCCTTTGAAACAGACGCGTCGATGACAGAGACCGCAGGCCTTGAAGCCTGCTCTTGGACACCAGAGTGATCTGCTGTATTGGGCGCACTGCCAGACACGCCCCTATCGAGATAAAGGGCGAAGAACAACAGCGCACACGCCAGCAGCGACAAAGGCAAGCCTATCAATAATCGACGACTCATCAGGAAATGACCTGGTTAAGGTTTCGGGAGGCATTTGAGAACGTATCCATCTCCATCCCCAGCTTCTGCGCGATCGTGATATACAGGTCGCCTAACAGCGGGGCGTTATGACCCTTGATGGCGACGTGGCCCTGGTGCTTGAAACCCCCGCCGGCGATCAGCGTCGGCAGGTCTCTGTTGCTGTGCCGGCTCGCGTCGCCCATCCCCGTGCCGACCATGACCACCGTATCGTCCAGCAGCGACTTGCCTTCCGCGTTCGTCTTCTCTTTGAGTTGCTTAAGGAACGAGGCAAAACCTTCCATGTGAGCGGTATCGAGCAGGACGAGGTCATTGATCATCCTCGGGTCGTTGCCGTGGTGCGACAGACCGTGGTAGCCCGAGCCCAGCGCCCGGCCGTTGATTGTGAACACCTGCCCAAGCCCATCGAGGAACAACGTCGCCACACGCGTCAGCCCCGACTGGAACGCAATCGCGATGAGGTCGTACATGATCACCGAGGCCTCCAATTGCAGTCCGGGCGTGATCGGGTCGTTGTCAGGCAGCTTGTAGCCCGGGTCATCCACCGGATCATTGAGCGTGTTCAGCTGACGCTGCATCTTGCCCTCAAGGCCGCGGATCGAGTTGAAGTACTCGTCCAGCTTGTCCTTATCATCTGTCGGCAGGGAGTTACTCAGACGCTTCGCTTCGTCGACCACGTTGTCCAGCGAACTCCTGCCGCTCTTTAAGAGATACTCGGTGCGGGCTTTATCTGCCTTCGTGATAAACATCTTCCGGTACAACGCGCTGGGACGATTGGTCATCGGCAGGTAAGTACCGTCTTTGGAAAAGTTCATCACCGCCTTGCCGTTACTCTCGCCGGCTCCGGTCACCAACTGCAGCGAAGCAAAACGAGACTTCTGACCGATCTGGTCTGCGAGCATCTGGTCGAACGAATACGCCCCAGCGTCCCGTCCGCAAAGGAAGTTACTCCAGTTGTGATGGCCATTGCCCGCGCGGTGATCCAGGCCGGAGAAGACCGTAAAGTCCTCGCGGTAGTCCGCCAACGGCGTGAGCGTCGGCGGCATCTCGTAGTCCTTGCCGGTCGCCTTGGGGTAAAACGCATTCTGGTGCCAGCCGAGGTATGAGCCGATGGCGACGAAGTTGCGCGGGCCGTCCTTCTTGACCGCGCCCAACAGAGGGGCCGCAGCCTTGTCGGCACCAAACGCGGAGAGGCCCGGCAGCGCGATCATAGCTGCTGCCCCACGCAGGAAGTGCCGACGGTCTAGGGTGGTGTGGATATTGGGTTTCATAATAGGTACTGATGAGCGAAACAAAGTTCCAATCTCTTACAACATACAAATGGGGAGTTCCCACTTGTATCTCAAATCATTCCTTTACGCGTACCCGATCAGTCCGCGCAGTTCTTTGATGTGCTTCTGTCCGACCTCACGCGGAAGCGCCTTGTGCTTCTTACACACTGCGGCGGCATAGCCGACAGCGATTCCCATCTGGGCGCAGGTGTTCATCACACGCGGGCCGCCCAAGCCGATGTGTGAGCAACTAAAACACCGTCCCGCCATCATCAGGTTCGGGATGTTCTTCGAGTAGAAACACCTAAAGGGCAGATAGTACTTCGGTGTCTTCATAAACATCGCCTTGGACAGGAAATCGACCTGCTCACCGTCGTATTTTCGCTGGTAGTGACCGTCCAACTCGCGTTTTTCTTCGACGACCGTGTCAGGGAACTTCGTGCCTTTCGTGCCGTCTTCCTGCTTGAAGATGTAATCACCCATCAGGCGGTACGACTCACGCTTACCGCCGACGTAGGAGACCCATTTAAGCTTAACCGTCGCGTTCTTCGGGTCCTTCTTCGCATTGGCGAAGCTTCCATAGATCGCGCGGAACATGTGGTCGCGGATCTGCTCTGCATCGTCGATCTGGTTCAACTCGTTGTCCGAGTACTCCCAGTACCACTCGCCGTTGATAGCGACGTGCTTCTTCGCGACGGGCATCGCCCAGGGCACCTGCGGGAATGGCTCTGCTTTGTTGCTGCGATCGCTGTTCCAGAGCACGCTCGTCCCCATCACGCGGTTGTCCGGCTTCTTCGGCGCCCACTTCTCACCGAACTTGTCCCACCACTCGTTGAACTCGCTCGCCGCTTCGCGCCCGTAACGCTTCTCCGCGCCCGACCACTGGCCCAGCCAGGCATCGCCAGTACAGTCAATGAACACCGGTGCCTTGAAGCGCGTGATTTGGCCGGTGCCGGTCGACCGCGCATCGACGCTGACGATTTTGTCGCCGTCCACCTCCAGCCCGACCGCTCGGTGGTTCTTAAAGATTTCGGCGTCGGTGTCGGCCATCGCCTTCTCGCGGCGTGCCTGGTCGTAGATCGCGTCCTGGTGGCCGTTGGGGTAGTGGGCGGTATCGAATTTCCTGATCATCTCGGCGCTCTTGCCGTAGATCCCGAGCGTGTGGACGCGGATCTCGGCCGAGGCGTTGCCCCCGAGCATCGGGCGGTCCTGCACCAGCGCGGTCTTGAGCCCATGCGAAGCCGCCGCCATCGCTGCGCCGCAGCCAGTCATCCCCCCGCCGACGATCACGACATCGAAGTCCAGTGTTTCGTCGGGCATCGGCGAACGGCCGGAGACCGCGTCCTTCCACTTAATCAGCTCCTGCGTCTCATTGGGCGGGACCTCACCCATATCCTTGGTCAGGTAGACCGCGTCGCAGCGCCCGCCAAACCCGGTCAGGTCTTCGAGTTCGATCTTCACACGCGACCGCTCGGTCTTACGCAGCCTTGGCGTCGAATCACCCTCGAGCTCAACCACCCCGCCGTCTTCCCAGTGCCAACCCTTGCCGCTTTTGCCAAACGTCTTGGCCAAAGGCTTGCCATCGATCAGCACCTTGAACTGCCCAGGCGAGTCCCAGTCCCCCGGGCACCAGTCTTTGTTCCGCACCCAGACCTTGTACTTGCCAAGCTCCGGCACATCGGCACGCGTCCGAGCGTTCTTCACCGGCACACCCATGCCATGAGCCAGCAGGTACACCCCGCCCATTTGTTGCATGAATTGAGTGTCCCGCTTCCACCCGCCAGGGTACGCAAACGACTCGCACTCCACGAGCACGCCCTTGGCCGCGGTCGGCGCAGCCAACGCCTGCTCTAAGGCGGGCATGGTCGCAAAAGTAAAAGTCGTGCCCCCAAGGACACGGATAAAACGGCGACGGGAGATAGGTTTCAAAAAAAACTCGCTTCCAAAACAGTGGGACTGGTGGCCATGTCACCCACATCGGTCAATGGTGACTAATTAATGTTTTTGAGACGCTTGCTAAAATATAGAATTACAGCGCAGTGGCGTGTAGTAGTAGCACCTGTCGGGCTTACCTTTAAAGCTTTTGTCGAAACACATCCAGCGATCTTGCGTTGCAAAAGACCTACCAATAGATACGGAGATTGTTGCGAAAATACCTACGGCGCCCGAGATTATCAGGCTGACCCATTTCGCCTTCTGGCTTCCAGCGAACGCTGCCATCGATGTGGCCGACATGCGCTCCGCCGCCGGGCGTGGTCTTAGGCAAAAAGCCTGTCGGGTCGCTCCCCCTGATGTGCGTCGAAGGCTCAAGGTTGTTGTTAATGCTGCGAGTCACGTCGGCGATGAACACCTCGGATTCGGCCTTGTCATCCAACGAATCGTGAACCGGTTGTATGCCGTTGGGGACCCATTCCCCCATCCCCTTGACGCCCACTGCGACACGATCCACCTCGTTATTAAGGGTCAGATATGCATTGCCGGCAAGTGCCATATACGTGATAAAACTGAAGCCCCAACCCGCTCCATCCGCGTCGCCATTCCAAATGCTATCGGTGTTCCACTTCTGCTGAAACGGCGAATAACAGAAATCCCG
>JAHQVV010000121.1 GCA_019634195.1 Phycisphaeraceae bacterium
CACGGCTTCGATCCCATGCCCGTCGCGGATGCGGTCAAGGCCGCCGACGTCATCGTCATCGCGCTGCCTGATGAGGCCCAGCCGACAGTCTACGCCGAGTCGATCGAGGCCAATCTCGCCGACGGCAAGACGCTGATGTTCACCCACGGCTTTAACATCCACTTCAGCACCATCACGCCCCCGGAAGGTGTCAACGTTGCGATGGTTGCTCCAAAGGGTCCCGGCCACACCGTGCGTTCTGAGTTCGAGCGCGGCGGCGGCGTGCCCTGCCTCATGGCCATCCACCAGGATGCGACGGGTGATGCGAAGGACCTCGCGCTGGCTTACGCCATCGGCGTCGGCGGCGGCAAGGGCGGCATCCTTGTCACCAACTTCAAGGACGAGTGCGAGACCGACCTCTTCGGCGAACAGGTTGTCCTCTGCGGCGGCCTGTCCGAACTGATCAAGCACGGCTTCGACACCCTTGTCGAAGCAGGTTACCCTGCCGAGCTCGCTTACTTTGAGACCTGCCACGAGGTGAAGCTCATCGTCGACCTGATCGTGCAGGGCGGCCTGGACTACATGCGGTTCTCGATCTCCAACACCGCGGAGTTCGGCGACTACTACACCGGCCCGAAGATCGTTGATGCCGAAACCAAGGCCCGCATGAAGGACGCGCTGACGCACATCCAGGACGGCGGCTTCGCCAAGGCCTTCCGCGACGACTACGCCAACGACTTCAAGTGGTTCAAGGCTCAACGTGCCGCCAACGCCGAGCACGGCGTCGAGAAAGTCGGCAAAGAATTGCGTGCGATGATGCCGTGGTTGAACCCGGTGGAGATGTAAGCCAAATCGCAACGCATTGAAGTAAACGCAATGCAATGAGGTAGGACAGGCATTCCTGCCTGTCAGCAGGCCGCAGGCCTGATCACGAATCAAACACCTAATCCCCACCGCAAGGTGGGGTTTTTCTTTGATAAACTTTGGGATATGGACAGCCAAAGCGATCTAAATGAATTAATTAAAAAATTTGATGACACATGTAAGGACAATCCTCTGTGCCAACTTGCCTTTCCTCCAAAAGTGATTACGACCACTACGAAGTGGAAGGAATTGCTGGGAGATTCAGTTGCTACGGACGCGGATAAAAATAAGTTTGCTGATACGCTTACCGGTTGCGAAGCCTTGGCATGGTTTATTGATCGATTTAAGACGTTTGGGGCAGCGCGTTCTGTTCCAGCGAAGCTTTTATTTCACCAGATCCTCGATGTTATAGATTACTTTACTAAATTACGGGTAAAAAAAGGTAAGTTCAAACCGCGATTAAAGAAATGTCTGGAGGGTATCTCTGATAAAAACCTAGAAGGAAAGATCCTAGAACTTTGGGAGGAGCGGCATAGGTCTCACCTTGATGCTGTTGGCGAACAACGAGATCACAGATATGGATATTTTGTCTCGATTAGGGATGCGTGGTGTGCAACGGTGCAGCTAATTGATGAATTTGGTGGCGACTTTGCGAGCTACGATGGCCTGTTGAAGACAGTGGCTGGCCGTGAAAAAGCTAGAGTTGATAAGGTTCAGCGGGTAGCGGATGAGTTCGACATTTAATGATCTTGATTGAGTAAGTAGGGCCGGTGGCACGCAACGATACCCACCGCGATCGTTTGTCAATGTTTGTGGTGGGTGGCACTGACAAGCCTAAATCTCCTCCAATTGAGACGCACATTACTGTTCGCACTGGCTCGTCTGAGCACGAAGCGTGAGCGAGTGACCTCCGAATCTTCTGTCGCCTGGGTCACTCGCTGACGCTTCGTGCTCAGATTGATTCGGCTTCGCCGATTGACAGGCAAGAATGCCTGTCCTACTTCTTGGGTGTAGCAAGTAGGGCCGGTGGCGCGCAACGATACTCGCCGCGAGTGCTTGCCGGTTGCGCTACGCCATGACCTGCAAGGCGGGCTCGGGGGCGGGCGGTGCGTAGGGCTGTTGCGCGGTCGGACTCGATTCGCTTGCGGCTTGTGTGGGGCCGTCGGGGGATGCCTCTGATTCGTCTTCTTGCTGGGCTTCTTCGGAGCGTTCAGCGGCCAGCTCGGCCCGGGCTTGTTGTTCCATCTGCGAGGCCTTGGCGGCGACGCGGCGGTCTTGCGCAGAGGGTTCGGCCGGGGCTAGCGCTGCACGGCGAACTACCTGGGCCTTGGTGATCGTCGCTTCGGGTGTCTCTTCTGGCGAGGTGTCGATGCCGACGCTGCCGCCGACGGCGTAGCGCCGGCCGTCGGGGCCCTCTTGGTACTCGTAGGTCGGGCCAGAGGTGACGTAGGGCCCGCCGGCCGCGGCGTGGGCCTGCTCGTGTCGGCGGACCTCGGCGTCGCGGGCTTGGAGCTGATCGACCTGCTTGACTTCTTCGTCGCTTAGCGGTTCGCCGTCTTTGCCGCGTGGCGCGCCGCTCTGGGCGGCGGCGTCTTTGTCTTGTTCGTCGGGGTTGCGGTTCGCTTTGGCGTCGGGCAGGGTGTTGGTCTGCTCGTTGCCGACCGCCCCGGCGTCGTCAGCGCCTTGCACCGCGTCGGCGGGTTGGCCGGCGGCCCGCTGGGCTTCGGGGGAGATCGTGACCGAGTCGCTGGCCCGGCCGGTCGGCGTGGCCCCGTTTGCGTTTGCCGGAGCGATGGGCGTGCCTTGCGGCCCCGCGGCCGTGGTACCGCCGGGCCGCACATCGTCGCGGCGGCTGTCGCGCGTGTTCGGTTCGAACGCGCTTGGGCCGGGGCTAATGGGCAGGGAGAAGGCGTACACACCTGGTTTATCGACGTGATCCCGGGCCGAGATTGGCGGGGCAGGCACGTTCCGATAACCTAAAAGCCGCTCCCCGCGTTCAGCTGTTACTTCTCTTTCAGAAAGGTTTGATAATGGAACTTATCGCGCTTGTCATCGCGTTTGCCAGCCTTGTGATCTCGGTGTTTTTTGCGGTTAAGAGCATGCAGAGCAGCGCAAGGGCGAACGCGTTGAGCGAGAGCCAGAAGACCGCGGCTCTTATTTCCATCCTGTCGCCTGCCTGTGAAGGGGCCGAGGAGTGGAAGATGTTCATCAACTACCTGTCCAGGAATAATCGCTTGCCGAACTTTTCAGAAGACGACCAGGAGTTCCTGGGCCGGGTCCTGAACCGGCTGGAGATCAAGGCCGAGATTGTCAAGGGCAGGTTAGAAGCCAAGAATTAGGCGCCGGCTGGGCCCGGCCTGGGTGGGGCGCTTGGCCGGGGCGCGGCAGGGGTGGCCGTCTTCCTCCGCCGCCGGCGGGTCTTCCGTGCCGGTCACACACGCGATGGGACGTGTTGGCCTTGCCTTGAGCGCCTTTCTGAGTGATGCATGTCCGGCCCGACTGTCCCCAATCGCCATCTGATCCGCAGGCGTCGTTCGCCTTCTTTTGTGGCCTGCTCTGTGTCTTTGCTTTGGCATCGACCATGGCCGTGGTGTCGGGCTTTTTGCGACCGGCCTGTGCGAAATAATCGATAGCGGCAGCGGATGAACGCCCACCGCTGCGCCCTGGCCGATGAGGTCGTGCTGTCGATCGATGGTTCCGTTCAGCAGGACAGCCGGGGCGACATCCCGATCGCAACGATTGGGTTGCTAAGTTCGTCGGTTTCGGCAGCGGGTACCGGGCTGTCGATTGTTGAATCTGTTTGATGCGTTCTCCATAGGCGAAGAATCAATTGTTTGAATACGACTAGCAATTGCCATATTGATCTACACCGTATTCATTAATGCTATTCAATTGAACTAGCGATGTTGGATTAGTTTCGTATTTATGCAATTAAACCTTAGTGGTATTTACTGGAAAACATGCAGAAAGTACTGCAGATGCTGTTGTTTTGCCGTTATGCTTGCGTCTCAATGGGGGGAGAGAGAACCCCGAGGAGCCTAGCTCATATTTTTGCTTAGCAGATTAAACAGAACAGTGACAGCTATATTTCGATGAAGGAGCCTCCTCGTAAGAGGGCTCCCCTTATTCGTTCTTACTTAAATCGCAAGCAGCGCGTCGCGGCTTGCCTAGCTGTCTTGCAACCGATTTTGGAGATTTGAAATGACGATACCCCGTTTTACTGCCCTCGCCGCCATCGCTTCCGCCCTTGTTGCGGGCAACGCATCCGCTGTAACGCAGTTCGATCAGAATGTGACGAGCGACATCATTTTTGGATCAGGCAACGCGAACGGCGGGTTTACGACGACCCGTGCCAACGGCGTCGAGTTGGGAATCCGCGGGAAGTTGCGTTTCGACGCAAACAACAGCCCCCAAGACATCTACAACAGCAACGGAGCGGGTACCTACACCTTCCAGGCAGGCCCTGCCCCGACCGGTTTTAGCTGGCAACAGAACTCGCCTACGACGCCGGTCTGGAGTTTCGATTGGTCGGTCAACACCAACTACGACGGCAACGGAGCAAACCTGGACACACTGACTTATGAGATCGGAATCGATTTTGATCCTGGTGCCGGCACCAATTTCTTGTCGTTCGATCCGATCACCGGCGTCAATGGTGCCACCGGTACGGTTCAGTGGGACCACGGCATCGGCACGAATGCCACCGGCAATGGCGATGGCACGAGCATCAGCAATAACGCTGATGACGCCGCCGGTTACGCGACGCTGATCGCTGACAACAACCTCGCACAGAACTCATGGAACTACGAGTTCTTCAATAACACCCCGTTTGACGGCTTCGACCCTAACGATACCGGTGTTTACGACCTTTACATCATCGCTTCGGACCTGAACGGCGAGGTCGCCCGTGTTGACGTAAGTATCCAAGTCGTCCCCGAGCCGACCAGCCTCGCGCTGCTCGCGATTGGTGGCCTGGCTGTACTGCGTCGCCGTCGATAAGCCCTCTTCTATCCAAACCAAACACCTCACTATTTCCAAGGTTCTTTGAGATCTACCATGACTAAGCAACTCCTTGCCATCGCCGCCGCCACCGCCTTAAGCACGCAGGTGCTCGCCACGCCGATCTTCGACACCTTCGGGCCGCTGCCCGAGGCGACGTTCGCTGGGACCGGCATCCCTAACGACGAGGTCGCCATCGGCTCCCAGCTTTTTGATGGCACGACGATCACCGCAGCGCTCACCGCCACCCGGCGCTTCGGCAACCCCGACGTGACCAGCGACGGCGCGGGCAACTTCACCGCCACCCCCGGCTCGAACTTCGGCGACGCAGGCCAGAGCAGCTTCGAAGGCGCGCTCTGGAACTTCGGCTACTTCATCAAGGTCGAGGGCGGCGGCCGGACCATCGAAGACCTGCAGTTCGATCTTTACTACGACTTCGACCCGGGTGAAGACACCAATATCGCGGGCTTGGGCCTGATCGATCTCACGACCGCGGCCCCGCTGGTTGGGCCGGGCCTGACCAAGCTCGAGAGCTCGCAGAACCTGATGTTCGGTTTCCTTGAGAACCCAACGTCCCCCGCCGATACGTTCGTCACCCCGCCCCCGGGGGCTTTCGATCCGAACGCCCTGGGCGAATACAACTTCGCCATCGTTGTCAGCGACCCGAACACGAACTTCGCCGTCGAGATCGTCGCGATCGACGTCCAGGTCGTCCCCGAGCCGACCAGCCTGGCGCTGTTGGGTTTGGGTGGGTTCGCCCTAATGGGCCGCCGGCGTTCAAACTAACCACGGCTCAAATCTCGAAAACAGCCCTGGCAAACTAAGGATTACGAGACCATGAACAAGACCACACTGATGACGACGCTCCTTGCCGCAGGCCTCTTTGCACTCCCCGGAACGGCGGCGGGCTTCACCGACACGTTTGACTCGATTGATCCCGCATGGACGACCGACCGCTATGAACCCGCCGGGTTCGGCAGTGCCTTCTTTAACGGGGACAACCGTTTGAAGATCGACATCAGCACCGCCGACAGCGCTACCAACCGGCCCAGCAATTTCAGCAGCGGCTTCTACAACACGCAGGGACGCAAGCGGGAGTCGGGCCTCGCTGAGACCTGGACGGTCTCGGGCGACGTCTACATTTCCAGCGACATGGTTTCAGGCAACAACCTCCGCCGAACCGACCTGTGGGCCCGCGATGGCGACGGCAGTGAATCGAACGCCGAGTACCCGATCTTTGGGATGCGGCGATTCGACCCCTCGGATGCGTTTAACCCCAACGCGGCGAATATCTCCTCCGTCTGGCGTATCTGGGACGGCGATACGGCCAATGGCTGGGTTGAGCTCGGCGAAGCGGTTACGGAAGGCTGGCACACGCTTTCAATCACAGGCGACGGGTCCAGTTTTGTCTACAAACTCAACGGCGCGACGGTATACACGGATAACACCGTCGCCCCGGAAGCAGGCCTGACGGACACGTTCGTGCAGGCATACAACTTCGGCGATAGCAATTACAGCGTTTACTGGGACAACATCTCCGCCGTCCCCGAACCCACTAGCCTCGCGCTGCTGGGGTTGGGCGGGTTGATGGTCGCGCGACGTCGTCGCGGTCGTTGATTCAAGAGCGCGCTTTTGAACGAACGGAATGCTTGACCTAGCTAATCACGGGTTTGCCGGCCCCCCTCGGCATGGAGATACAGAAAGATGAAAATGACGACCACCACCGCTCTGGCCGCCGCTGTCCTGCTCGCACCCGTGGCGTTTGCTGAAAACGGTTATTTCGAGAGCTTTGAGAACCCTACCAATGGCTATACGCCATGGGATGGCTCGGGCACTGGGGCCGCTGGCGGAAGCGCTGTCAGCGTCTTGTCGTCTGGAACGAACGGGATCGATGCTACCGATGGTACGCAATACGGTTTAATCGGGCCGGCATTTACGAACGGGTCGGGTGCGTTCGATCACTTCGGTGCAAACGGCCTGGTTTTTGGCCAAGGGTTTTCCGCAGGGACTGATGTGTATATCGATCTCACAGACGCGGCGATCGCGGCTGGCACCTATGGCTTCGACTATTCAATCGGGATCAATGGCGACGATGGCAATCACGCGCAAGACAACATCTTCCACGTCGGTGCGTTGAGCAATGGCAACGGTGGATTTGATTTGGCGATCAATGCCTCGCACAACACCGATTTCTTGCTCAATGCGTTTAAGATCAATAACTCGCCTTTTGGCACATCGCCCGAGACGTTTACTGAGTCGGGTTGGTATACCTTCCAGGTCACCTTTACCCCGTCTGCGACGCCGGATTCGGTCGATATCCTCTTTGAGGTGCTCGACGATGTGGGCGGCACTTTCTTCTCTGCGACGACCCTGAACCAGCCCGCGCAATACACGCTGTCGGACGTCGGTGGCGATCGTTACGGCTGGTTCACCTACGTTGATACAACCAACGGCCTGCCCGTCGATGCGACGTTCGTCCAGGCCGTCCCCGAGCCCACCAGCCTGGCGCTGCTGGGGCTTGGTGGCCTGATGGTCGCGCGTCGCCGCCGCTCTCGTTGATGGCGGGTGCCATCCCATTGATTTGATTGAACCGGAATGATTAACCCTTGCTCAGTACCGAGCACACCAAAGCAGATAGGAATATCCACCATGAACATCCTGAAACCAACAGCCACCGTTTCCGTTCTTAGCCTTGCATGTCTGGCCGCTTCGCCCGCTGGTGCCATCGAGTGGCACGCATGGGGCGTCCATGGCGCAACGATCTCATCGCCCTCTGCGGGGACCGTTGACGTGGAGACCGGCAGCGACGCGGACTACCACTGGAACAAGAGTTCGTGGTCAGGCCGAACAGGGAAAAAGGCGTTTTATTCGACCAACGATTTCCTCGGCCAGACGATTGGTGACATCACGCAGATCACCTGGGACGTCACCGACGGCAGCCAGGGCGACGTCTATTTCAACATCATGGTTGATGACGGCGATGGGGACAAGGGAATCCTGATCCCTTCTGTCTCAAGTTCGCTGTACGGCACCGCCGGCCAGTGGGGCGATGGCGCTCTGTTCCGTATCGTTGAGGCCGACGCGGGCTTTGACCCGACGCTGCTTACTGTCCCGCAGTCATGGGATGACGTGAAGGATCTTGTGATCACGACCGGCCCGTTCAATGACGAGCCGGACAACCTCGCGGGTGCTGCGCTCGCGCAGGGCGGGCCTGTGTACGACGGCAACAACTGGGCGGAATGGGCCGATGCGGCGGCGGGTAGCGACCTGGGGTGGGAGCAGGACGGCCTGCTGATCGTGTTCGGCCAGTCGACGGGCAACAGCGATCCGATTCAGCAGATCACGGGCCTGACCGTGGTCCCCGAGCCGACCTCGCTCGCGTTGCTTGGGTTGGGTGGTTTGTTGGTGATGCGTCGGCGTCGATGAATGGGGCCTTGCTTTTTCTAGCACCTGCTAATTAGGAAGATTGAGATGAACACGAACTTGATTGCGACAATTGGTGCGGCGGCGTTTGCAGTTGTCCCCGTTGCGCTTGCAGAGGACTTCGAATCATTTACGGCCGGCGCCAGCGTCAATGGCCAAGGCGGGTGGACTGTCGAGGACGAGTTTGGCAACGGCCGAGCCGACATCGGTCAGCCCGCGTTCGATGAAGAAGTCGTTGACCTTGGCGGCAATAAGGTCTGGCGGCTCTCCAACGCGGTCGCGACGACCGGGTTCAGTGATCACCCCTATTCACAGACCACCACGCCGGCGGGAGAGGCGGGCAGCGCCCTATGGAACGACCGCGGGAACGACCACACGATGCCGTTATCCCCGCCGAACCCGGGCGCGGCGGTCGGGTCGGAGTACTTCCATGGCGCCTTTGACTTCAAGTCCGCAACGGGGTCCGCGCAGGATGGGTTGACGTTGAATGTTTCGCCGGCCGCGAAGCAGTCGGCCTGGCGCAATGGTTATGTGCAGATTATTGATGACGAGAGCAATGGGCTGGATGTGTTCTATCTGGAAACCGGTCCTACATCGGGCCCTTTCGATTCGGCGTTGTACAACTACGTCGAGATCGCCAGCGACCTGTCTTACACCGACTGGCATTCGATCGATATCTTCATCGAATTCGTCGATGGTTTGGAAGGGGACACGACGGGTAACGACATCATGACGGTCCAGGTCAACGGGCAGACCAAAGTCGTGGGCTCAACGTGGGAATCGTTCTACCACGGGTCGAACCCGGCCGGCTTGGACCTTGCGGATCAGCCGCAGCGTCAAGCCGTGGACGCCTTGATCTTTAACCCGCGTACGGCAGACCCAACGCCGATCACTGATGGGGGCTTGTATTTCGACAACGTCATCGTTGATAACGCGGTCGTCCCCGAGCCTACGAGCCTCGCGCTGCTGGGCCTTGGCGGTCTGATCGCGTTGCGTCGGCGTCGTGGCTGATTCGAGGTGGAAGCGGATAGACCAAAAAAGACCTGCTTAGAGCATCCCGCCTCTTTTCTGGCCCGTTGCCTTGGCCCCCTCTCCCTTTTAGGGAGAGGGTTGGGTGAGGGTCCAGCGTTAAGTTCACAATGCAAGATGGAACAAGCCGCGGTCCACTTTGGGCTCCACCCTCATCCCCCGCCTTCTCCCTGGAAGGGAGAAGGGGCTCAAGCGATGCCAGAAAAGACGCAAGCTGCTTAGAGCGATCAAACAGGCCCCGCCACCAGGCGGGGTTTTCTATTTGAGAATGGTCGGTGCGGCCGGTGGCCGGTGTGGCTGTGCGCGCGGCGGGTGCGGGATCGTGCTTGGCAAGGCGTGGGGTTGTGGCTGGCTTTGTTGGTATGCGTTGGGCGGCGGGTTGGGTGTGCCGATTGTGCGCGCGGATAGGGTGGTTGGGGCTTTCTTGAGGGAGATAGATGGTGATGGCTCGGCGGGCGTGTGTTGTAGGCTTGGACGGACCCCGCGGCGTCGCTGCGAAGCCGTGGGCTTGAGCGCGCCGATTGTGCGCGATGCGATTTTGTCCCTCTGTTGATGGGGTGTAACCAAGACGTTCTGGGTCACGTCGCAGTCTTACCCCGCCGCGGCGTGGACCATCTCGGGGACGGCGTTGCGGAGGGCGGTGATGATGGCGTCGGGGGAGGTGTCGCGCCAGTTGCGGTCGGGGTCGTTGGTTTTGTTGCGCAGCCGGTCGAAGGTCTCTGAGATGGCCTGCATCTGGGCCTGGCTGGGGGGCGTGGTCTTCCAGACACGGATCGAGTCGTGCGGGGTTTTGAGCATGTCTTCGCCTGTGTAGGCGAGTTCTTCGAAGAGCTTTTCGCCCGGGCGGGTGCCTGTGATCTTGATCTCGACGTCGGTGTCGGGCTCGAAGCCTTGCAGCCGGACAAACCGGCGCGCCAGGTCGAGGATTCGGATCGGCTCACCCATGTCTAAGAGGAACACCTCGCCACCCCGGGCTACGCCGTCGGCTTGAACGGTGCCGCTGAACATCCCCGCTTGCAGGACCAGGCCCGCGGCCTCGGGGATCGTCATGAAGTAGCGGGTCATGTCGGCGTGGGTGACGGTGATCGGGCCGCCGTGCTCGAGTTGCTTGGTCCAGATGGGCACGACGCTGCAGGCCGAGCCGAGCACGTTCCCGAAGCGGACCATGCAGCAGGCGGTGTCGCTGACGCTGTTGAGGTGCTGGACATACAACTCGGCCAGCCGTTTGCTCGCGCCCATGATGGACGACGGGTTGACCGCCTTGTCGGTCGAGATCATGACGAACCGCTCGGCCCCGATCGCGGCGGTCGCATCGGCGATCGCGCGGGTGCCATAGAAGTTGTTTTCGATCGCTGCGGCGGGGTGGTCCTCCATCATCGGCACGTGCTTGTGCGCTGCGGCGTGGAGCACAACATCGGGTCGGTGCTTCTCGAGCACGTCAAACGTCCGCTCCCGTTGCGTCACATCGTGCAGCACGGCACTGAGCCGGAGGCCCGGGTGCGTGCGTGCGAGCTCGCGGTCGATCTCAAAGAGCGCGTTCTCGGATCGTTCAACGAGTGTCAATTGCCCCGGCCCAAAGCGCGCGACCACACGCGCCAGCTCCGAGCCGATGGACCCGCCGGCTCCGGTAATCATCACGCGCCGCCCGCCGATCCATTTGGCCAGCGCCTGCTCGTCTAGCGGCCTGGGGCTGCGGTCGATTAACCGCGTCGGGTCGATCGGGCCGGTCACGAAGGAAGACGTGGATAGGCCCTGCGCCGCGGCGGGGGAGGTCGGCAGCCCGCCGGTGATCTTGCTGGTGGTCCGCCCGGCGAGTTGGTCGTCTAGGGTAGGCATAAACCGCCAAGTCACGCCCAGCCGGCCAAGCGTCGCCGCGGCCTGGCCGATCGCCTCACGCATCGCCAGCGGCAGCGACACGAGCACCAGCTGCGGCTCGTGCCCGGCCAGGATCGTCTCCAGCTGCTCGATCGGCCCCAGCGTCTTGCAGGGCAGCGCGTCGCTCGCTTCACCCGCCAGCGCGACCGCCGGCAGGACACAGCCCATGACCTCAGGCCTGGGCTCGGCAACGCTCAGCGTGTGGGCGAGCTGGCCGACGCTGAGCGCGGTTCCAATCAGCACGGTCTTCAGCCGGGCCGGGGGCGTGTCGGGCGTGGTCTCGTGGGTCCAATCCATTGCTTGTGGTATCGGCAACCCGGGGTTATCGGCTGCAACCCGCACGTTTCCGGGCCTTGGCTGCCTACGCATTAAGCAGGATTGCCCCGCGGTCGATGTAGACCCGGGGTAGTTGTTAGGCCCGCCTTTCTGCGATTCAAAACAGGAGTTGCCATGTCCTCGATCAGCGAAACCAGCCGGGACCAGCGCGAGCACCCCCGCATCAAGGTCCCGGCCATGTACACACTGATCCGCGCACGCATCCTCGGCTCAAACCGCTACAACTGGACCGGCCACATCTACGACGTCTCCCTCGGCGGCGTCCGCTTCGAGCTGGACATGCCCATCGAGCCCGGCACCCAACTCGAGATCCGCGGCATGCTCCCCGGCTCGGGCCACACCACCTTCCGTGCCGTCGGCCGAGTCGCCCGCATCCACTCCGACGCAGACGAACAAGGCCCCGCCATCATGGGCCTGCAGTTCGAGTCCTTCCAGTCCCCCATGGACCGCCACCGCCTGGCCCAGTACATCGACGCCCGCGCCAAGGCCCAGCAGTCCTCGCTCCGCCGCGCGGCCTGATCCCCGCCTTGGCTCTGCGATGTGACACAGGACGTCTAGATTACGCACAGTTAACGGGCCGCCAAACCTGCCGTCCCCAAACGATAACCGCCCACATCGCTGTGGGCGGACATGACATCGACCTCGTTTGTTCAATCACCTTGCGAGCGGCAAACCACCGGTGGGATAGGCGTCTCGCCTGTCGTCACGGCGGTGCCGTGAAACCCACCACCAGCACGCGCAGTCGATACGCAAGCCGCCCCCGCTCAATAAGGACCGCCCCATACTCCTGCGCGCACAGACACCACACAACCACGCACCCCGGCCACAACCACAAGCCCGGC
>JAHQVV010000122.1 GCA_019634195.1 Phycisphaeraceae bacterium
CAGGTACCGGGATCGGTGGGCTCGGTGGGCTTGGGGATAGACCTGAGCGATCGGCGTGGTGGACTGATCCTGCCCGGGCTCGGCACCAGACCAGCGGTGCTGCCAAAGACGTTTGCCGGTCACGGTGTTGAGCGCGGCAACCCCGTCGCGCCCCGCGACATACGTGGCCGGGCCGTCGATGCAGCCGTCATGCATCGGGCCAACCTCAAGGACCTGGGCCTGGGCGGTCTCGTGTGTGTGGGTGTCAAAGCGTTGGAGGGTTGTGCCCTGAAGCAATACCGCGTGCCTGCCGCTGACCCCCAGCATGGTGCCACTGGTTACACCCCGATCCGCGCCCAATGGGTTGCGGTAGCTCCACGACACCGTGCCGCCGGGCGCCACGAGCAGGATACGACCGTCCAGCAACTGTGCGACGCCGCCCTGCGCCGCGTTGACCTGCTGTATCCACGCGATCACCGGGCTGGTGAGCACGTAGGCCCCGGTCTGCCCGGCGAGATGCGGCTGAGTATGGGCCTGCTGGTAGTCCACGAACCGCGTCGGCGCGGGACGCAGGACCGCACCCGGGTGGACGCCACCAGGGTGGAATGCAACGCTCGAACGGTGATGCTGAATATGCGGCTGCCCGCCGAGCAGGACCGTCGGCGGCACATTCCCCAGCCATTGGCCCGAGTGGTTAAAAACAGCTGGCCGTGCGCTTGGTTGCGTCCTCGTTCGGGCCGGCGACCCGTCCTCGGTCTCGGGCGCTTCGAGCTTGATCGGGAACTGCGCAGCGGACCGCGGGTCGAACCGCCAGGCCACGCGCCGCTCAGCGAGATCCACGATACTGATCGTTGAGCCGATGACCAGCAGCTGGTCGCCGTTGCGGCTGAGCCTGGCGCGGCCTGCCCTGAGCAGCTGATTGGTCGGCGGCGAGCCATCCTCGCGTTGCTCGTGCAGCACGATTGTTTCGACAAGCTTACCCGTACCGAGGTCGAACCAAGCCAGCCACTCTGCCGCGGCGTCGTATGCCACGACGTGCGCCCCGTCGATCACCAGGTCCGCCGAGTGAGGTACATGCTTCTTGCTTTCCGTGGCGATCTGCAAGGGCGAGCGCCACAGCACGGCGCGCTCCCGCAGCGACACACAGACCACCTCCCGCCCGTCGGTCGCGACCAGCCTGTCCTGCGGTGCGCGGATCGGCGCGGCGTTGATCGCTTGAATCCCCGAGCCCCGCTCCTTTGAAAGATACCTGGGCAGTAACCCCGGCTCGTGCCAAAGAAGCTTGCCGTTAGCACGATCGACACCCCACAGCCCGCCGGCGTCATCCGTGATCACGACCTGATCGTCGGCGCCACGATGCACGGCAACAATATTGACATCCGCCGTCTGGAACGCCCACCGCTGCGCCACCTCGCCGCTGGTCGGCACCGGGCCGCGACGATCATCGGGCAGGGCGTCGCGCGGCGGCGGCTCGGTGAGCACTCGCCGGGCTTCGGCCAAAGACACCTGCAGCCCGTCGGGGAAAACGATGACCACGTCCTTGCCGCTCGGGCTTGCACCACTCGTGCTGTCGGCCCCGCCCCCCGCGGGCTCGGCACCTCGGCGGGCGATACGGTCCAACTCGAACAAGGCCTCTTCCCGCGCAGCCTCCCGGCCAAGCCGGTTCAGCATCGACGCCCGCATCCACACAATCCACGTCAACTCCCGCGGCTCGTGCACGACCTGCTGCGCCGACGCAAGCAAGCCCAGTGCCTCGCCCCATGCCTCGGGCTCGGCGCGCTGCTCAAGGCGCCCGATCGACCGCCAGTACGAGCTGAGCAGGTGCGTCCGCAGGCGTTCCCGAGTGTCGCCGTCCAGCGGCATCTTCTCGATACCCATGGAGAGCTTGCGCACCGCGGCGCGGAAGCGCGACTCGTCGCCTTGCAACGCCAGTGCCTGCAGCCAGTTCTCCCACAGCGACCGGCTCGTCGGGTTGAGGTCAACCATCTGCTCCATCAGCGGCAGAACCCGTGCGTGATCGCCGATCCGCTGACAGGCCTTCAGCAGCCCGCGCAGCACCTTCAGATCGCGGATATTGGCCGGGTCGATCTCGGCCAGCAGCGGCCGGACCAGGTCCCATCGGTTCTGCGCCGCATACATCACCACCAGCTTCGCATTGGCCTCGTCGCGGAACGCATCGTCCTGCCCCGCCAGCTCCGACAGCATCTGCTGCAGCTCGGCACGGTCGCGCTGGCTGTCCAGCAGGGCCAGCAACTCCCTGCGGAACCGCCGATCGACCGCCTCGGGCGGGGACTGGTTCAGCGCGGCCGCGAGCAGACCGCGGGCCGAGTCGGTCTGACGGTTGGGCTGGGCCACCTCGACGAAGGCCAGCCGGCGCTGGACCGCCGCGTCCCGCCACTCATCGGGCGGCTCTTGAAGGCGCTGGCCCTCGGCCTGCAGGAATGTCTGGACCGTATCGAAGTTAAGGTGAAACTCGACCGACGCCTCGAGCCAGCGGCGGTAGCGCGCGGGGGTGTCCGTCAGCTCCCGCGTCCGGGCGATCAGGCCGTTGCCCGCGCGGCCCGCCGCCGTGTCGCCGTGGATGCGCAGCACCAGCAGGCGCAGGTCAAGGTGCGTCGGCAACTGTTCGACGCTCGGCTCGATCAAAGCCATGGCCTCTGAAAGAAATTGTTTGTCGATCAGGAAGTCCGCCAGGTCCAGCACGTTTTCGATCGCGGCTTCCGAACCATCAACCTCAGCAAAAAGCCCGCGCACCTTGTCACGCTGATCCAGCGCCAGGTAGACCTCTGCCAACTCGCGTTTGACGTCCAGCCGGGCCGGCCGCAGCTTGACCGCGCGGGCGTAGAGCGGCACGCTGGGCTCCACCAGCGCCGACTCCCGGAGGAACCGTGCCGCCTCCAGCAGCTGCCCAAACCGCTCGGCCTCGCCCTGCCCCTTGATCGCGAGCTCGACCTGCTCCAACGCTTCCTTGTCCCGGCCCAGCAGATAGAGCGAATGTGCGAGATCGACCCGCAGGTCGCGCCGGTCCGGCTCGCGCTTGAGCCGTTGCTGCAGGAACGCGTGGCGCGAAACCTCGTCGCGCATGCGATCCATCAGCGAGAGCGTGGCCTGCTCGAGGGCGCGCGACTCGGGCATTTTTTCGGCCGCCGCTCGCAGGCGCGTCAGCGCGCTGCGGTAGCGTTCAAAGCCCACCAGCAGGTCCGCGAGGCCGATCACCGCCGCGGCGTCCCCCGGCGACTGGGCCACCCGCTCCGTCGCGATCTGGATCATCTTCTCACGCTCGGCGTCGGTATCGACCAGCCCCAGCCGCTGCCGGACAATCTCGGGGCGACGCCAGTAGTCTGTCGACACGCGATCGAGCAATCGATCAAGCCGGGAGGCCGCGTCCTGCTTCTGCCCCAGTTCGGCCATGACCTTGGCGGCGGTCATCGCGAACTCGACCGATGTCTCCGCTTGCATCTGAAGCCTAGAAGCCTCCTCGAGCGTGGTGAGCGCCAGCCCGGGTCGCTCCGCCGACATCATCTTGCGTGCGGCGTCCAGCTGGGCGATCGGGTCCTTGCCCGCGAGCTTGGACAGGGTCTTGAGGTGCTGGGTCACCTGCTCGGCCCGGCCCTGGGCGCTGGCCAACGGGAGGAACAAGTCGATCCACTCGCGCTGCAGCTGGGGCTGCTCGCACTGCTCGATCGCCTGGTGCAACTCATCGAGCGCGCCCTCCTCGCCGCTGGCGTTCAGCGCGCGGTACAGCAGGTAGCGGAAGAACGCGTGCTTGGGTTGGGCCTGGACGGCAGCCCGTGACGCGGCGAGCGCGGTGGGGTCCGAGACCGCCAGCAGCAAACGCAGGTGGACGGTGCGTGCCGAGGTGTCCTGCGGCCATTGCTTGAGGTGCTCGCCGTAAAGAGAAAGCAACTCCTCGAGGCGGTTCTGGTGGCGGTAGAGCTTGACCAACGCCTGCAGCGGCGCGTCGAGGGTCGGCTCGTGGTGCAGCGCGGTGCGCAGCGGCAGGCTCTGCTCGACCAGCGTGGGCTGTTCCCTGTCGCCTGGGGCCGAGGCGCCCTGGGCGCTGGCGGCCGCCGGCAAGAGGCACGCCAGCACCGCGCAGAGAGCCAGAAGCATGACGAGCCACGGGGCGGAGCGGCGGTGTTGATCGGCACCGCGGATCATGCGACCCCCGCGGTCTGCTGCTCGGCCGGGGCGGGGACGTGGGCGATGATCTCCTCGATGATCTGGTCGGTGTCGACCGACTCGGCCTGCCCGTCGAAGTTGAGCACGAGCCGGTGCCGCAGCGCCGGGTACGCCACGCTGCGGAGGTCGTCGGCGCTGACGCAGGTCCGCTGGTCGAGCACACTACGGATACGCGCCCCACGGATCAGGGCCTGCATCCCACGCGGGCTGGCCCCGTACGAAACAAACCGCTTGACGGATTCGGGGCTGTCCTCCATATCGGAGTGCGTCGCGAGCACGAGCGCGGCGGCGTATCGCAGCAGCGGATCAGCCACGGGCACGTGCGTCACAAGCCGCTGCATCTGCACCAGCTTCTCGCGCGTGGTCACACGGCGGATCGGCTTCTCATCGAAACCGGACGTGCGGTTAGAGATCTCAACCAGATCGTCGGCGGACGGGAACGACACGCGTATCTTGTACAGGAAGCGGTCGAGCTGGGCCTCGGGCAGCGGGTACGTGCCCTCCATTTCGAGCGGGTTCTGCGTGGCCAAGACGAAGAAGGGCTCGGGCAGGTGGTGCGTCTCGCTGCCGGTGGTGACACGGCGCTCCTGCATCACCTCGAGCAAGGCGGCCTGCGTCTTGGGCGTTGCGCGGTTGATCTCATCGACCAGCAGCAGCGAGTGAAACACCGGGCCTTTCTGGAAGACAAAACCGCGGCGGCCGTTCTCGTCCTCGGTAATGATCTGTGTGCCGAGGATGTCTGCGGGCATCAGGTCGGGCGTGCACTGCACCCGGCCAAAGCTTACATCGAGCGCATCAGAAATCGTGCGGACCAGGTAGGTCTTGCCCAGCCCCGGCACACCCTCAAGTAAAGCATGCCCCTGGCTGAAGATCACCGTCAGGCAATCGTCGATCAACGTGTCCTGGCCCACGATGGCCCGCTTGATCTCCGTGCGAAGCTCGTCGAAGCACTCGCAGAAGCCCGCGATCGCTTGCTCCATTTCCTGGGGGGTCGCGGGCGGCTGGCCCGCGCTATCGGTCGCAATCGTCATGGATTGTCTCCTACGAGTTGATTCAGTTCGATGAAATAACGGCGGATTTGGTCCCGGCGTGTCAGGGGCAACTGCTCCGCCTCGAGGGCGGCCTGTTCGGCGGCGATGAAATCGGACGCGGCCTGACGCGCTGCGCGAGCAACCTCTTCACGCCGAGGCGCGGCTTCGATCTCACGCACCACCGATGCCCCCGGGGTTCGCGGACCGACGTTGACTTGGTTCGTCCCGCTGGCTTCATGCCGACGCGTGGCAGCCCCGCCTAGCGCCGCCGAGCCGCTGCCGGCCTGATGGCCACCGTTGCCGCTGCCGGCACCCGGCACCCGGCCCGCGGCTTGCCCCGAGCCCGGCATACTCCCGGCCCCCGGTACTTGTCCGGCGCCGGGCACCTGACCCGCACCCGGCATCTGCCCTGCACCGGGCACCTGGCCCGTGCCCGGGATCGGCGGGCCGCCGCCGGCCATCGGCGGCATCTGCCCACCCGGTATTTGACCCCGACCGGGCATCTGGCCAGCCCCCGGCAACTGGCCGCCGGGCACGGGCGGCATCCGCCCACCGGCCATGGGCGGCTGACCACCCGGCGGCTGAGGGGCGGCGTTGCCCGGGTTCGGGCCATTGGGCGGTTGCTGTCCGCCGGCCATCGGGTTTGGAGCGAGCGGCTGACCACCGAGCTGACGCATCGCGCCGTTGTTGGCGTTGTTCTGCCCGCCTGCGGCGGCGAGCTGGCGCATCTGCCCCTGCTTAGGATTGACCAGCTGCTGGCCCCCGGCACGAAAGCGCTGGGCGAGTTGTTTGAGCCGCTTGGCCGCGGCCTCACGCTTGGCCTGCCGCTTGAACGTCTTAGCCAGCTTGCGGAACGCATCGGCCGCCTGCTTTGGTTGATCCGCCTTGACCTCGCGGTCGGCGTTCTTGACCGCCTTGCCCTCGGGCGTCTTGCGGTCGTAGTCGTTGGCCGCTTTCATCGCCTTGTCGAAGGCGTCCTTGAAGCGCTGCTTCTCATCGAGGGTCAGCTCGTCGTCGTCGAGGCGATCAGCGAGCTTCTCGGCCTCCTTGGCTTTTTCCCCGGCCTCGCTGGTGCGCAGCGCCGAGCCGAAGGACGCGGTGTCGGTGTGACGCTCCAGTTCCTCGATCATGCCCGATGTCGCGGTGGCCTCACTGCCATCCTTGCCCAACGAGGCCGCCAATTTATCAACCTCATTCGCGAGTGATTCGATCTGCGCCAAGGCGTCGCGTCGGCTTTCGACATCGGCGTCCTTGAGCTTACGGGCGGTCTCGTCGAGCTTTTCCTTAAGTTCCTCAACCTTTTCCTTCTCGTCCGGGTCCAGGCCGCGCAGCTCATCAAGTATGTCGCGCCGCTGGGCGATGAGTTCGCTGATGCTGGCGACTTGCGCCCTGGCGTCGGCGTCGAGCGGGCGGTCCTCGGCGGCCAACGGACTGACCAGCAGCGGGCTGGCGGTAAAAAGAAGCAGCACGAGCGGCGCGATCCAGATGCGGTGATCAAACCCAAGCGGCAGGTCGTGCCGGAGCTTGCCCCACGCCCGCGCCAGCGCGACCCGGGCTTTCTCGATGTGCAGACGCTGGCCGACGCTGGCTAGGTCCTGGGCCTCAAACCAGTGAGCCGACAAAAACGCCTCGCCCCGACCGGCCCGGCGGTCCCACACGCCCAGCGCCTCGCCGCCGCGCGGGCAACGCCACCAACTGATGCCAAATACCACACCAACCCAACCCAGCACGATGGGCAAGGCCAACCACAGGTCCGCCCACCGCGTGCCCATAAGGCGCAGGACGAGCACGGCCGCGACACAGACAAGCGCCACGGGGATCGCGGTCTTCCGCAGGCCACGCACCCAGCGCGCCAGCAGCAGGCGACGAGACACGCCGACGGTGGCCAGTTCAAACGTTGCGGGGTGGTCGTTGGTGTCGTGATCCATAACAGTGCTCCAAAGCGGTGGCGTCGGCTTAGTCGATCTCGGCGAGGATGGCCTCGGCACGTCGGCGGACCTCAAGGTCGCGGGTCTGCTGCACGGTCTGACGCAGACGCTCGGCCGCCATCGGTCCCAGCGCAAGCAGTTCCTCGGTCGCCTGCTCGCGGGCCTTCCAGTTGTCGCTGCCCAGATCACGTATCAACAGGATGATCTTTGCCCGCGCCTGCTCGCTAAGCACCGGGGTGGGCGCGGTGTATCGCTCGACGGCATGGGACGGCACCTCCCAGCGGTTTTCGCTGGCGGCGATCCGGATGAGCGGCTTCTCGAAACGGCCGACCACCTGCGAGCCGTCCCAGAGGCTGACTTGGTAAACAGCCCCACCCCGGCCGGGGACCTGCGCATCATCGCCAACCTGCTCCAGCTCTCGGACCTGGTCGGTCGGCAACTCGAGCATGCCGCTGAGGGTCAGCAGCTCGACCGTGGACTGCTCGAACTGGCCAACAAGGCGTTGACCATTGGTGAGTTGGACAGACGCCTGACTAGGTGCCACCTCCGGTTCGGGTCGGGAGTCATCCGGGGACGGCGTGGCGGTCGTGACGAAGCGGACGTCGGTCGCGTTGAAGACGATCTCACCGAACAGCTCTGACCTGCCCGCGAGCGTCTGCTGCTCCAACAGGCCAACGAAGCGCGAGCCGTCGGTCAGCGCAAACTCATACGCCGGCTGCTGGTCGGTGCGCATCTGCAGCCACTGCAACTCGGCGAGGGCGATCTCGCGATTGCCATACGGCGTGACCGCGGTCAGGCCCAGCGGCTGATCATCGCTGCTGCGGATCATGATGCGGTCGCCCTGGAAAGTATCGACCACGGCGTCGAACCCGTCAGAAAGGCTGGCGGTCGCGGCAGGCCGTTTGCGGGTGACAAGACGGTCGAGCCGCTCACCCGCGACGCTGAGGCTGGACCCGCCGGCAAGCTCGATCTTAAGGTTGTCGACGGTCAGCTGACCGGCTAGGACCTGACCGTCCCGCAGGTAGATCCGCGACACCCCGCCGCTGAAACGCGGGCCGGCGATAGCGGCCACCCGTTCGGCGGGCGGTTCGAAATCACCGAACTGCGTCTTGATGCTGACGCGGTCCCAAGAAGCCTTGCCGCGGATGCGGGTCTCCTCGCCGATCGCGAGCACGTCGGCATCGTCGCGAGGCTCGGTCTCCAGGTCGCGCTCGATGGTGTAGAGCACCGGCGCGTCCCCGCTCATGCCCCCCTTCCAATTCACCGCGCTCCTCATCAACTCTCGTGGCACCCCCTTAACAAAACCGCGATCCTGGAACGGCTTAAATAACTTGCGCAGCTCTTTCCGATTCGCCGGGGCGGCAGTCAGGGTCCGCTGGCCGATGCCCGAGATCAGCGTGACCTTCTTGCCCGCGGGGACCTGCAGGTTGTAAGTCACCTGGAACTGGTAGTTGTTGCTGTTCGTGATCGTCGGCTTGATCTTCGACCCCGGCGCGCTGAACTGCAAGACAACCGACGGCTGGGCGCCGGTCCGGAACAGGACCAGCCCACTGTCTTTCTTGCCCAGCGTCCCGCTGTTAAAGGCGCTGCCGGTGTCGGTCAGGATCGCCTGCGCATTGCTGCTAATGCGCGTGTAGTAGGTGGCGGGTACGGTGACCGGCTGCTGCGAAGGGTTGTAGAACGTATCGACGTACCGCAGCCCAGGGAACTTCGGATCGATCGTGACACGCCGATTGATCTGGATGGCGCCGTGGTTGCCGTTGAAGACATACAGCTGGCCGTTGAGCGTCATTTGGTGAGAGGTGAAATTGACATTGTTGTTGCTGACCTGCAACAGCATGGCGTTGTTGAAGCAGTTGTTGGTGCCGTCATCGACGTAGCCCCCGTTGCGTAGGTCCCACATCATGCCCAGACTGTCGTTGCGGTTGGTCCACTGGGCGTTGACGAGGGCTTGCTGATTGGCCCAAGCCGGTGCGGTAGCAAGGACAAGGACAGCCCAGGCGGCGAGCCACACCTTCAGCGTGAGCAGACGGCGGGGAGCGGGGCTAGCTTGGTGTGGTGGCATGTCGGCTCCGCGGCATGAGGGGTAAACATTAAGTCAGATGAATCTGGCGGCTGCTCGCCCCATGGCGCGGTCGCCCCAAAGAGCAATCCATTGGGCTTCGTTTGGGCCCGGCGGCGGGCTGATCCTTCACGCCCTACTCGGGCACTGCATGTTAAGACGCCTCGGCTGCATGCAAAGTTCTCTGCGTGTCAACAGACACGGGCTCGGTATCGGGTTGCACTCCAGGCTCGGGCTTTGGCTCAGGCAACAGATCCCCGGCGTCATAGGCCTGCAGATGCGCCGCCGGGATAATCCATTCGCGCAATCCACCCTGCAGCCGGAACTGTGTGACATCGAGGCGACCCTCTAGTGTCTTGCCCGTCCGCAGATCAACCTTAAAGCGCGGGCGAACCGCGTCCGCCAAAACCAGTTCGAGCCGCTTGACTTCCCCGGCCTGGATCTGCTCTTGCCCCTTCTCGTGGTGGAGCGTAAGTGAATCGAAACTGAGCCGGCCCGGCAGCATGTTCTCGCCCACAAGCGTTGCGAAGGGACCACCCGGTGTCTCGGGGGCCAACGGCGATGCATCTAGTTCGGATTCGTCGGCGTCTTCTTTCAACTGGATCAGCCGGCAGAGACTCTGCACCCGCGAGGCAGCGACCGAGACCGGCCCGAAACGCCGGGTCTTCACCGTGAGTGGAGACGGCCGGGGGATCAACACCAGGCGGGTACCGTCCCGGAGTAAGACGCGCTGAGAAAAATCGGAACCCTCATCCGGCGCCAGGAACGCGATCTGGTCCACCGGGACATCCAACTTGCCCCATGGCGTGGCGGCGCTGAGTACTGCCGGGCCCGCATCGTCAATCAACAGCCGCTGGCCCGAGCCGGTGGTCAGCATCAGCCGCGCCTCGGCCGACACGGTGTTGTCCCCGGGGCTGGCCCGCGCCAGGAGAAACTCGAGCTTGCTCAAATCGATTTGGGCGTCGATGCCGTCGGGGCTGGAAAGCGTCATCCCCTTGGCCGAGAGGACGCCATGGAACACCTCGCCGTTGCGGAGTAACAGCTGCATCCGGGCGTCGACACCCGCCCCGCCGACGACGGCCGCTACATCCCCCCAAGGCACGGTCGTCGTGCCGAACTCGGTGGTCATCGTGAGTTGCTCGGCCTTGACGCGGCCAGCGATCGTCGTTTCGTCGTCGATCCAGAGCAGATCATCATCACCACGCTCAAGGTCGAACTCCTCGGCGAGGCGGGTCGCGCGGTCCACCAGCGGCGTGCCATTAAGCTGCCGGCTCAGTTTGAAGTTGACGATCTTTTTCTGCAACTCCTTAGGCACCTGGGCGTGCACAAAGCCGCGGCTGTAGAGCGCCTCGAAAGTCGGCAAGGGGTTCCCGCCGCTGCGCTGCGCTACGCCGTGGAGAATGACGACCGTGTCCTTAGGCGGCACTTCGAGCTGCCACGTGGTGTAGACGTTGTCACTGTTGATGTTGATGTCGGGGCGGTACTTTTTGTCGCGGCTGTCTGTCAAAAGATAGGCCACACTCGGCCGGTTGCTGCCCCGTGAGACCGAATAAATCCCAATCTGGTCTTTCGCCATGGAGCCGGCGAAAGGCTTGCCGTCACTACCCAGCGTGCTCTGGGGCGTTGACCCGAGGTTGGTACGGATCTGAACCGTGACCTGCTGTTTTTGATCGGTCAAGTTCTGGAACACTTCGAGAAACCGCGCCGATGCGAGTTCTCTGTTGATCAAGACACGCCGCGTCACCTGCAACGCGCCCATCGTGTTTGAGAAAACGTACTCCTGGCCGTCAGAAGTCATCTGCTTGTTTCTTGCGCCAAACTGTGCGTTGTTGACATACAGAAACAAACCGCCATCGAAACAGTCGTTGCTGCCGTCATTGATGCCCCCATAACTCGATTGAACGTCCCAGCGAAAGCCCTGGCTGTCGGTAAATTGCTGGAAGTTGGCATTGACCAGGACCTGATCGGGGTCACGATCGCTGGCACCGGCCCCGCCAGGCTCAAGAAGCACCGCCCGGCGGGCGTCGGCACGCTCATCAGGGACCTCGGGCTGATCTGGTTCTCCCACCGGCTCGGGGGTGTTGGACGGCTGCGGGCCCTCGGTCTGCCCCAGCGCCACAGGACTCTCCCCAATCGAGATCAGTAGCAGACCCAAGCAACAGCAAGTAATGAAAAGTGGCGTACGCACCAAAGGCTCCCAGAATGTACCGCAAGTATACACACATCGCGCACCAGAGCCATAGGCACCGCCGTAATTACCAGACGACGCTTGGATCCTGCCCCCAACGTGGCGCGCCGCATGCACCGCTTAGTGCTGCATCCACCCAGCACAACCCCTCAGCAATCTGCCCGGAGATGTGCCGCTTCTGTAACAAGGAATCCCTGAGCTAAACGCCAGGCGAAGGGACGCCCGCCAAAACGAACACGGCCCGACGAAATCAAGGCGGAACCGCCAGCCGCCGTACCGTAGGAAGCATGAAGATCGCGCCCGTGTGGCGGCTTAGAATCGAAGCGTCGTAGTCGGTGTCGTATGGGTACGACGAAGGAGGTCAATGGGCGTTCAGAGCCCAAGGCGGAAGGTGAACTCATTCATGTTCGATTGGTTTTTGAGGGGATAATATCTCATCGGTACTTTTAGATGATGGCGATTCTTCTAAATCTTTCATCTGGTGATAGCGTTCGATAGTATCTTTTTCCCATTTAATCTTTTCTCCACATTCTGGACAATGTCGCTGTAAATTGCTCAATCCCCTAAGGTTGTAGCCACATCTATTGCAATAACCAATCATTAATTCACTATTTTTACGTTCAAACTTACTTATGAAGTGTGCAATGGCGATAAATATTAAAACCAAAACAAGGTGGGCTTCCCAAGAAAAATCGAGAATGAAAATGCCAACAGCCAGTACAATTATGAATATAATCACACATGCACATAAAATAAAAACCAGAAACTTGTTGGTATATTGCAAGGACGCTACTCCTGATTAGCCACATCATTCTTCTCTACATTTAGCCAAATCATCCTGATAGTCACGTTCGATGCCTCTCATACCTTCTCTGAAATCATTAAGTATATCAGCTGCATCTTGAGAAGCTTGCTTGTACCTCTGCTCTATTGCTGCCTTATCTATTCTTGCCTGCTGCGCAAGCGCTTTGACCTGAGTATCGTAGTTTGCAATCTCTGCGTTTCCGGCATTAGCCGCATCTCTATATGCATTGCCTTTGTCCCAAAGGTAATCGGCCGTAAGAAACTCCAACGCAAGCCCTGATCCAAGTACAATAAAGACTGCACCAGTTGGTGAGCCACCTGTCTTTACACTAGCAACCGTTGTACCTAGCGCCCATAAAGCTAACTTCTTACGGTAATCTAGCTCAAGTGATTTGAGAGTATCTTCTAGATTCTGTTGAATATCAGCCATATCCTGATTAAAATCATTGGTCAATTGTGCGAAATCTGCATCAAAGTCAGCTAGCAGCTGGTTATGATCCTTGACTATTTGAGCGAGATCTTTTTGATTTTGCACACTTCTGGCAGTTATCACCTGGCTCAGTGCTTCAATCCGATCAATTTTTCTTTGAATTGCCCTTCGCTCGCAATCTGAGAGCCCTTCATCATTACATAATCCCCACGGATCCACCCCATCCCGCATCACATGGTAGGCGGCATAGGCGTTCATGCCGTCGGGGTAGCCCAGCGGGTCGCGTTGGATGAACCGGCCGGTGAGCGGGTCGAGCATGCGGGCGCGGTTCTCGATCAGGCCGGATTCTTCGTCGTGCAAGAGGCCCTGGAAACCGCGTTGGTTGCCGTAGTCGGTCGTATTGTCGCTGTCGGCGCTGAAGTCTAGGTCGAGGACAATGCGTTGCCCGTACGGCGTGTACCGGTAGCGCTCGAGTGTCGCACCCGCATCGTCCAGCAGCGCGATCACGTTGAAGGACGCGTCGTAGACGTAGTACTGCTCGCCGTCGCCCGCGTCGGAGAGGTCGCCGTCGGTGTCGGCGTCGTACCAGCGGATCAGCAGCGCATCGACATAGTTCGTGTCGTAGAGGAACTGCTCGATCGGGTTCGCATCATCGTTCTTGCGCACCTCGACGACCTGCCAGGACTCGTTGTGGTAGTAGTCGTAGGTGTCCGCGCCGACGGTTTTCTCGATCCGTCGGCCTAGGCCGTCGTACTCGTAGGTCGCGATCGTCCCGGTGCTGTCCTCGATCTTGACGACCCGATTCCACGCGTCGTAGGTAATGTCGTGCGCATCGTTGGCGTCGCCAGGGTCTTCCGGGGCCGGGCGCTTGGTCATGTTGCCCGCGGCGTCGTAGGTCGGGTCGACCCAGTCGGGTCCACTACTTGCGGCGAAATCCGTTATCTCATTCGCATCGTTGACAACGGGGAACAATTCTGTTTCATATGACCCGTTGCCGTCACGATCCTCTAGAAACCAATTCGGATTACCCAGATTATCCAGCCCAAGCCACTCCTGCTCAAAATCTGCGGAAGTGATCGCGTCCTTGTTCGCGTTGAGCCCGCCGACCTGGAAGTGGTTGAGGCGCGACAGTCTGTCACGGCCATAGAGCTCGTCGAGGTCCTGGGGCGTGGTTTCTGCGGCGGCGCGGGCGTCCTCGCGGTAGAGGAGGTTCGAGCCCGCGTCGTAGCCGTAGTTCAGTTCGACCTTGGTCCCGGTGCGGGTGTACCTGACCTGCGCGGTTCGGCCGAAGCGGTCGTAGCCGTCGTCGCTAGTGGCGTACCAGGGGCGGTGAACCATGTTGGTCCCGCCGTTGTCGTCCATGTGGTTAAAGACGCGGTAGCCGCGTCGGCCCATCGCCGAGCTGTACGTGACCGCCCGCTGCTTGTACTCGGTGGCGTCCTCGGCCCAGACGGCAAGCGGGCGATCAAACCGGTCGTTGACCCGATCGGGATAGGCGTCGGCATAGCCGTAGCCGATCGTGCGGCGGGTGGTGGTGGTCTCGATGTTGCCGGGGTAATAGACGTGCGATAGCCGGGCGCCGTCGTTGTAGACCGAGGACGTTGCGCCCAGGTCGTAGCTGTAGGTCACCGTGGGGTCGGCGGAGCTCGCCGCGCCGTCGTGGTCCTGGTAGCTGTTGGTGATCTTCCCCAGGTCATTGAAGGTGTAAGCCACCTCATTGACAATTCCGGGGGTGCCGGTGGAGACGTCGTCGTAGCTGGTGACCTTCTCGACGCGGGCGAGCTCGTCGTAGCTGTAGCCGATGGACTGGACCGCGTCGTCAACCCCAAGAGGGATTGTCGTAGCGTCCACGACGTCGAGCTGCCGCCGGCCGTCGGTGTAGCGGTAGGTCATGACCACGCCGCGTTGGTCGCGGCGGGTGTTGATCGAGCCGTCGACGTTGTAGGTCGTCGTGATGTTGTCGCCGTTGGGGGTCGTGTTACCGTCCGGATACTTCATCAGCGTAGGGCGCGAGGCGGAGACGGAATCGGTGTAGAGATATTCTGTGACCTGGTAGTTAACGCTCGCCTCATTGTAAGCGGTCTGGCTGACGGTATTGCCCAGGCCGTCGTAGGCAAAGGCGGTGACGCGGTCACCACCGCCGATGGTAGATGGATTGGCGGGGTCAAAATCGTGGTAGCTTTCCGCGACATGGGTCGTTCGGCCAAGATCATCGAAGAAAATCTTGGTGGGGATTTGGGAAAGCGGGTCCGCCGTGCCGGTGGCGGTGGTGACGAGGTTGCGTCGGCCGGTGTCGGCCTCGTAGGCGTAGGTGGTGAGGAGGGCCTTGAGGCCCTCGACATCGGGTGAGCCGCCGGTTCCGTCGTCGGTGAACTGGGGGACGTCAGTGAAGCTGTAGCTCGGCTCGGCCCCGTAGACCCAGCCGTTGTTGCCCGAGCCATCCGTACCCGTGCCGTGGCTGATCGAAGCGATCGGCCGGTCGGCATCGTCGTAGTAGCGGTAGGCGTACGTGACGACGTAGTCGTCGTCGTTGGTGAGGTCGACGCCGA
>JAHQVV010000123.1 GCA_019634195.1 Phycisphaeraceae bacterium
AGCTTCTCGCCTGCTTGCATCTCCGCGGCGACGGCGTGGATGCGTTCGATATCGACATCGGGGTCGCCACCGACCTTGAGTTGATAGCGCGTGTAGCCCTCGGCCCGGTAGCCCGCGACGTTCGCCGCCATGTCGGCCGGGTCCTGCTGCGAGATCGCGCGGTAGAGCACGAAGTCCTCACCGAAGCGCCCGCCCATCAGCGTGCAGATCGGCTGGCCCGTGACCTTACCCAGCAGGTCCCAACACGCGACGTCGATGGGCGACTTCACGTAGGGGTGACCGCGGAGCGCATGATCCATGACACGGTTGACGTGCAGGATGTTGGTCGGGTCCAGGCCGATGAGCGTCGGGGCGAGTTCTTCAATACCCGCGCGGACACCGAGCGCGTACGACGGCAGATAGGCCGGCCCAAGCGGGCACGACTCGCCGTAGCCGATGAGGCCTTCGTCCGTTTCCAGCGCGACGACGGTCGAGTCGAAGACCTCGACATGCTTGCCGCCGGACCACTTGTAGCTCTTTTCATGGAGCGGGAGGTCGACCTGATACGCCTTGACGCCGGTGATTTTCATATCAAACTCTGAAAATGTGCAAAGAGTAGGTGGGATGGGCGTCCCGCCCGTCATCAAGGCGCAGCCTTGAATCTCTGTCATGATTCAGGCCTCCGGCCTGACGACGGGCGGGACGCCCATCCCACCTGTCAATTCAATAATCATCAATCAACCCACCGCGGCGCCGATATCCGCTTGCGTGTACGCGCCGTCAACCCAGCGCCAGACACTGCCCGGATTAGTGTCTTGAAGCAGGTCGGGCAGGCGTGCTTCGCGGACGTTGTCGTAGCTGGTCAGCTTGCAGAAACGTCGCAGCGTCGCCGGGAAGCCGACGGCGGTAAAGCCGGGGTGCCCGGTCGCGGGGTAGGGCCCGCCATGGTTCTGCGCCGAGACGACGGCGACGCCCGTGGGCATCTTGTCGTTGATCAGCCGGCCGACACGGTCGGACAGGTCCGGCTCGATCGCGGCATAAGCCTCGTCGTCGCCGCCGGCGGCCGCGCTGTAGACGCAGCCGGTGAGGTTGCCCTCCAGCGTGCGGACGATCGCCAGCAGTTGATCGACATCGTCGGCAATGACCACCAGCGAGCTGTTGCCGAATGCCTCGGTCTGCACCTTCTCGGGGTCGCTGAGGAACGATGCGCCGTCGATCTTCAAGAGCGTATTGGGCACGCTAAAGCCGTCACCGGCCTGGCCCTCGGTGACGCAGGTTGCACCGACCGACTTGATCGCTTCGATGCCGCTGGACAAGCTCTTCTGGCCCGCCTCGTTGAGGAGTGTGCCGCCGGGCTTGGCGTTGAACTGCTCGGTGGCCTTGGTGATAAACGACTCGATGCCGTCGCCCTTGAGGCCAAGCACCAGGCCGGGGTTCGTGCAGAACTGGCCGCAGCCCATCAGGACCGAGCCGAGGAACTGCTCGACGATGTCGTCGAGTTTTTCACTCAGTGCGCCCGGCAGGAGCACAACGGGGTTGATCGAAGACATCTCGAGGTAGGCGAGCTTGCCGTTGTCGTCGCAGGCCTTTTTCAGTGCCATGCCGGCGGGGCGGGAGCCGGTGAAGCCTAGTGCCGCGTTACGCGGGTCGGCCATGAGCTTCGCGCCGTCGTCCCGGCTAGAGCGTTGGAAAAACTGCACCGCCGAGGCCGGCATGCCATCGGTTTCCTTGACCGCTTCGAACGCAAACTCGGCGAGCATCTGCGAGGTCTTAGGGTGCGAAGGGTGGCCCTTGGCGATGACAGGGTTGCCCGCCGCGATCGCCGCGGCGAAGTCGCCGCCCGCCACGCCGTTGTAGGCGAACGGGAAATTGTTGGGCCCGAACACGCAGACCACACCCAGCGGCCGCATCATGCTCCGCAGGCCCGTGCCCGTATCGATCGTCGGCGTCGCCCACGAGCCATCCCGCGCCGCCGCAGCGGCCTGCTGCAGCTGGTTGATCGTACGCGGGATCTCGCCGTTCATGAAGCGGGGCGACTTGCCCAACGCGGTTTCTTCGTCCGCGACCGTGGCAAGCGTTTCGATGTCCGCTTCGATCTTGCTTGCGTACAGGTCGAGGAACGCCGCCAACGTCTCGGCCGGCAGCAACCGCATCACGCGGTACGCATCGACTGCGGCGTCGAGCATCGCGTCGAGGTCTTGCCACGTGCTAACCGGGTAGTCGCCGGGGAGTTCTTCGGTCGTGCGGGGGTTTACGGCTTGGAATGTGCTCGACGCATCCGCGTCGCGCCATTCACCAGCAATCAGTACGGGCTCTGCCATGGGTGGCCTCCTGATCAGTTGAGTAGTTAAGAGTCGAAAAGGCCCGGCCGCTCCTTCAAACGGCCCGACCAAAAAAATAGTGTTTATGCCTTGGCGGGGATCGCCGGGCGGGTCTTGATCGCGTCGTGGATGACCTTGAGAACCCACTTGCGCTCTTCGCCCTCAACGTTCAGACGCGGGGCTCGGCAGCGCTCGTTGCCGTAGCCGCACTCCTGTGAGGCGAGCTTGATGTACTGCACCAGCTTCGGCATCGTGTCCAGGTTCAAGAGCGGCGAGTACCAGCGGTATACCTCGCGTGCCTCTTGCCACTTGCCTTCTTCGCAGAGGTCCCAAATCAATGCGTTCTCAGCAGGGAACGCGTTGACCAAACCACTGACCCAGCCCTCGGCACCCAGCGCGTAGGATTCGAGGAACACATCATCGACGCCGCAGAACAGCGTGAAGCGGTCGCCGCACGCGTTGCGCAACTCGGTGATCCGCCGGGTGTCTTCGCTGGCTTCCTTGATCGCGACGATGTTCTCGACGTCGGCCAGGCCCGCGAAGGTCTCCGGCTTGATATCAATGCCGTAGGACACCGGGTTGTTGTAGAGCATGATCGGCAGCGAGGTCGCCGCGGCCACTTCCTTGAAGTGATAGATCGTCTCGCGCGGGTCGGACTTGTAGACCATCGCGGGCAGGACCATGAGGCCGTCGCAGCCCGCGTCTTCGGCGTCCTTGGCGAATTTGCAGGCCAGCGCGGTGGTGTACTCGGCGACACCGGTGAGCACCGGGATGCGCCCCTTGACGTGACCGACACTCGCCCTGAGGATCTCGATCTTCTCTTCGTACAGCAGCGAGCAGTTCTCACCGACCGTGCCGAGCATGACCAGGCCGTGGATACCCGACTCGATCTGGGCCTCGACATGCAGGAGGGTCCGTTCGATGTTGACCGACTCGTCCTCGTTGAACTGGGTGCAGGCGGCGGGGAAAACGCCGCGCCAATTGCTGGCTGCCATGGTGTGTCTCCGGTTAGGGGTGCCAGAGCATCATATTGATATTGGATGCAATGTCAATCTAGGCGCGCCAAATTTTTATGGTGCTCGATCATCCCGGACACGCTTTCGCGCTGCGCCTGGATGTGCTCGGAGAGCGACTGGAGCGCCTTGCCCAAGTCCTTCTCCAGCAGCGCATCGAGGACCGCACGGTGCTGGTCCACCATCGAGTCCGTCGCGTCCGGCTCGAGACCGGCGTAGTCGAACACCGTCGCGTAGTAGGCGCCCTCACGCTCGAAGAACGCCTGGATGTACCGGTTGCCGCTGAGCCCGATCCAATACGCGTGCATCCGGTTGTCCAGCTTCGCAGGCCGACCTGGGCCGCTGTGCTGGTTGCCGTCGCGGAACGCCTTGAGCATCTTGGGCTCCAGCTTGTCGAAGGCCTCTTCCAGCGCCTGACGCTCCAGCAGCTCGCGCACCGCGAGATAGTCGATCGTGTCCTTCTCTTGGTACGGCCGAACCAGCCAGCCACACCGCGGCACGTGGGTCAACAAACCGCGACCAGACAACTCGCTGAACATCCGCCGCACGACCGTCCGCCCGACGCCGTACTGCTCGGCTGTCGCCGACTCACGCAGGTAATGCTCGTCTTGCGTCAGGCCGCGAAGGATGATCTCGCTGACCAACTGATCCAGCAGGCTCGCTTCTTGCTCATCGGCCACCTCATTAGGCAACTCACCGAGCTCGGGCAGCTTCTCGTCCACCACGCTAAGCCGGCCCGCCTCGCCTTTCTGCAGGATGCCCTGATCGACCAGCGACTGCACCGCCGTCCGCACCGGCATCGGGCTGACATCGAAGTGCTTGGCGATCCCCGACAGCGACAGATTGAATGGCAGCTCCTCCCGCCTGGCTAGCAGGCGAAGCAGGTCACGCTCGATACGTTGGGTCAGGGTCATGGACATAGATAGGTAGACGCAAGGGAGAATAGACAGCAACACATTGTAGGGCACAAAATCACATCGCACCGCCGCCACGCCACGCTACCATCATGGCATGGCAGAGGGCACCACGACATCCACTGAAGACGCGCCCAAGCCCCTGACCCCGGGCAGCTCTGTCAAGCACCTCACCGGCGTCGGCCCGGCCCGGCTCAAGCTGCTCAACCGCCTTGGCATCCACACCCTGGCCGATCTGATCCGCCACCTCCCGGCACGCTACGAAGACCAGTCCGCCGAGAGCGGGATCAAGGACCTTGTCCAGGACAACAAAACCGTCGGCTCGGCCCGCGGCGTCATCGAAGCCACCCGCTGGCAGGCCGGCCAGTACGGCCGCAAGGGCCGGTTCATGGCCACGCTCAAGGACGACACGGGCACGCTCAGCCTCGTCTGGTTCAACGCCGGGTACCTCCGCGAGAAGCTCTTCGTCGGCCACACCCTCCGCGTCCAGGGCAAGTGCAAGACGTTCAACGGCTACCCGCAGATGGCAAACCCCAAGTGGGAGCTGCTCACCGAACAAGACGCCGAGACCAAACCCGCACGGGATGCCCGCCTGCGACCCGTTTACCCCACAACCGAAGGGCTCAGCGCCCCGGTGTTGGAAGGCCTGATCAACGAGGCGCTGGACCGTGTGCTCCCGACACTCGAGGACCCGCTGCCCTCGGAACTGACGGCCGGCCACAACATGCCGACGCTGGCCGAGGCGTTCCGGCTGATCCACCAGCCCGCCGAAGCCGACGACCACAAGGCCGCCCGCCGACGCCTGGCCTACAACGAGCTGTTGCTGCTGCAGCTGGGCATCGCGATGAAGCGGGCCTACGTGATCAACAAGCAGGTCGCCCCCGCGCTGCCCGCCAGCGTCACGATCGACGAGCACATCCGCGAGCGGTTCCCGTTCGAGCTGACCGATTCGCAGAACAAGGTGATCGCGGAAATCGCCGCCGACCTGGCAAACAGCGAGCCGATGAACCGCCTGGTGCAAGGCGACGTGGGCAGCGGCAAGACCGTTCTCGCGCTGTACGCCATGCTGCTGGCGGTCGCTGAGAAGAAGCAGGCCGCGCTCATGGCCCCGACCGAGCTGCTCGCCGAGCAGCACCACCGCTGCATCAGCGCGATGCTCCAGGGCACGAACGTACGCTTGCGACTTATGACCGGCAGCCAGTCCACCAGCGGCAGCAAGGAACGCCAGGCTCTGCTCGAAGGGATCGCCACCGGCACCGCCGACATCGTCATCGGCACGCAGGCATTGGTGACGGATGCGGTGAGATTCAAGGACCTCGCCGTCGCGGTTGTCGATGAGCAGCACCGGTTTGGCGTGATGCAGAAGGCCCGGCTGCGCGAGAACGATGACCACGATGAGCAGGGGCGCCTCCGTGTCCCGCACCACCTGGTCATGACCGCGACGCCGATCCCGCGAACCCTTTCGCTGACGATCTTCGGTGATCTGGACGTTTCGACCATCACCGGCAAACCCCCGGGCCGAGTCCCCGCCCAGAACCGCGTCGTCGGTCAGGACAAGGCCTCTGAGGTCTACGACTACCTCAAAACCCGTCTGGCCCGCGGCGAGCAGGCCTACGTCGTCGTGCCGATGATCGATTCATCCAGCGACACCGAGGAGGGCAACAACGCCGCGGGCCTACGCAACGTTACCGATACCGCGGAGATGCTTCGCAAGGTGCTGGGCAAGGACTATTCCGTCGCCGAGGTGCACGGCCGGCTGCCGCGTGATGAACGCGAGCAAGTCATGGCCGGCTTCCGCGCTGGCGAGTCTCACGTGCTCGTCGCAACGACGGTCATCGAGGTCGGCGTTGATGTCCCCAACGCCAGCGTGATGATCATTGAACATGCCGAGCGGTTTGGGCTGGCCCAACTCCACCAGCTCCGCGGTCGGATCGGTCGAGGAGCCAGCAGCCGACGCCCGCTGTGTGTGTTCATTAGTGAGCCGACGACCGACGACGCCTTGGCCCGGATGGACGCGATCGCGTCGACCAACGACGGCTTCAAGATCGCCGAACTCGACCTCCAAATCCGAGGCATGGGCGACTTCTTCGGCACCCGCCAGTCCGGCATGCCACCGCTGCGCGTCGCGCAGATCCCTGAGGACATCGACCTGCTCAAACTCGCGCACATCGACGCGGGCCCCAGGATTGAGGAAGACTGGCAACTCACCGATCCAAAACATGCTCGGCTACACAAGGTTGTCCATCAACAATACGGCGAGGCGCTGGGACTGATCGATGTGGGGTGATTGATTAAAGCTTATTTGCATCTAGGGCATATAACTCTACAAATCCACATTCACGGCAAACTCTGGCATATACATTCGAATATTGCCTGCCTTTAAAGAAAAGCGCCTTAGGTTTTTTATAGGTAGATACGCGCAATGGGCAAGTCCAACGCGTGCCATCAGGTGGGGAGCTAGCTTCAGCACCCAATACTAATTCGCTTGATCCACACTTCGCGCATCTATTTGCATTAGTCATCGAACCCCCTGTTTAAGCCATCGCATGGTTTAGATCAATATAGCAGTTCGCGTCAACCACTTTATCGCCCTTGGTATTAGGCCGCTTACGCAGCTCCTGCACCAACGTCCGCATCGGTTCGTGCAGCGGGGCGGTGAAGACCATCTCGTGCTGATTGATCGGGTGCTTGATCTTGAGGAACGCGGCGTGCAGCGCAGGGATGGCCATGACAACCGACCCGTCTGGGTGTTGCTCGCCTTGCTCGGCGCGGTTGAGTGCGAGGGCCTCGAGCTTCTTGCCTTCTTCCTTGGCCCGTGCGTAGCTGATGTTCAGGCGTGCGCCCGCGGGGAAGGGCGGGTCATCGAGTTCTTTGGGGCCAACGATCTCGCCGCCGTACATGATATCGCCGACGATGGGGTGGCCGATGTATTGCAGGTGGACTCGGATCTGGTGGGTTCGGCCGGTCTTGATCTCGCATTCAACGAGCGCGTAGCCTTCGTATTGTTCGCGGACGCGGTAGAGCGTCAGCGCGTGCTTGCCGGTCGTGTCGTGGCGGACGGCGTTGCCCTCGCGGATGGTGGGGTGCTTGCCCAGGGGCTG
>JAHQVV010000124.1 GCA_019634195.1 Phycisphaeraceae bacterium
CGGGCCCAGTCCTTCCGGGGCAGGATCGGCAACGCGCTGATCTACCCGGCCATCGTGCTGACGATGGCGGTCCTGGTCACGCTCCTGCTGATGACCTTTGTCGTGCCCAACATCCTCAAGCCTTTGGTCGAGTCCGGCAGGCCGCTGCCTATGGTGACGCAGGTGGTCAAAGGGATCAGCGACACAGTACTCGGCTGGTGGTGGTTGATCGGTTTAATTAGCTTCGGACTATTGACCGCATTGATCGCCGTCTTCCGGTCTGCCCGAGGGCAGTCCGCGTGGCACCGCTGGCAATTGAACCTTCCGGGGGTAGGGCCGATCGTTCGTAAGCAAGAGACCGTCCGTGTGGCGACGGTCGTCCACACACTGATCGACAGCGGCGTCGCTTTTTTGTCGGCCATTGAGATCGCACAAAGGACCGTACGGAACCGCGTCTTTAACGAGGCCCTGGCAACAATTGGTGAGTCTGTCGGCACCGGACAAGACATCGCCGAGGCGATGCGGCAGACCGAAGCGTTCCCGCCAACCGTGGTGCAGGTCTTTGCGTTAGGCCAGGCATCGGGTCGGCTGGGTCCGATGCTTGAACGCCTCGCTAAGGATTACGACAAGCAGGTGCAGCAAGCCGCTCAACGGCTCACAGTCCTGATGGAGCCAGTCATGATCCTGATCCTCGCGGTCCTCATCGGCTTCATCGCGTTTGCAACGATCCTTCCCGTCCTGGAGGCAGGCCATGTTCTTTGAACCACCATGTTTGAATCGCTTATCTCACTCACAAGACGCTTCCCGGCAGAAAAGGCGAAAAAACTTCCGGAGGGGGTTTTCGTTGATTGAGGTGATGGTGGTGGTGGTCATCATTGCGGTGCTGGCGGGTGTGGTCGGCTTTAGTGTCTCCGGCTACACAGACCGGGGACGCAAGACCAAGGCGAAAGCCGACCTGGCCACCATCGCAGGCGCGATCAAGTCGTACTACGGCGACCACGGCCGCTACCCCGATCCGAGCGAGGGGTTAGAGGTGTTGGCGCCGGATTACTTGGAGCAGATGGTCAAGGACCCCTGGGGCGGGGCGTATCAGTACGAGCTGCCCGGCGCGGAAGGGCCGTTTGATGTGATCTGCTTTGGTGCAGACGGACGCGAAGGCGGCGAGGGGATCGAGGCGGACTTTACGAACTGGAATCAACCCGAGCAGCCATGACCCCTCACACCCGCCCCCGGAAGGGAACAACTCGAGGCTTTACGTTGATCGAGATCGCAGTGGTACTCGTGCTCGTTTCGCTGCTGGCTTCAACAGTGGCGATGTCTGCGGGCGGGATGCTCAACGGCGCGACGCTCGGAGAGACGGTCGCTCAGATCGATTCCCTGGACAGCGAGGCACGCCGAACGGCCAAGAGACTGGGCCATACGATCGAGCTATACATCGATAGCGAGACAAGACGGCTCACCCTCCATGATCCCCGAGAACCAAATGCGCCGCCGCTTGGCGGCATCACTTTGCCTCGTACCTTCGAGCTGACACAGGCTTGGCATTTGGTTCGCGGTGAACAGCAAATCGAAACAGACCTCGTGATCCAATATGAGCCGGACGGCACAGCCACGACCTGGGGTGTATCGATTTCTGACCCCAATACACAAGAGGGACTTAGCTCGCTTGCATTCCTTGGCATGACCGGCCAGATGACCCAACGGGAGAACCATGAACAGGCCCGCGACATCCTGGCGGAAGCGCTCGGGCGTCACACTGATTGAGGTGCTGGCAGCACTCACGCTGCTGGGCTCGCTCGCGGTGGCGATGGTGCTATCGCGTGGGCGCCTGCGCGATCAGCACGACTTGGCCGAGAAGAAGTTGGAGGCGGTGCAGGTGGCCGACGCGCTGCTCGCACAGTGGTGGGCAGGCGATCCCAGGTACGTACCGGCCGGGTTGTCGGGCCGGATTGAAAAGCATCCCGGCTGGGTATGGGAGACCCAAGCGACTATCAGTCGTGAACTAATACCGTTCGATGCTCAAATCATTCGATTGCGGATCCTCGACGAATCAATGCTGGGTGATCCGATCGAGTTGACTTCGGTCGATGTAGTGATGCCTCAAGTCGTTCCGGGTACGTATGACAGTAGCGAAGGGGGCGATTGATGAAGCCGAGGTATCGTGGATTTACGCTCATCGAGATGCTTTTGGCCCTGACGCTGACATCGCTGCTGACCGCTGCGCTCAGCCTCATGATCGGACAGGCCGCGCGTGAGCGCGAAGCGATGCGGGAACAAACACACGATCCGGCTTGGAGCGGGCAACTGTTCGACCTGTTGGAACGCGACCTTAAACACGCGCAATGGTGGGCAGGTAGCGAAGAGAGGATCGTCCTGATCGGGCTGGGGCGTGATAGCCTGCCCGCCCAGATCGAGTATCGCTGGATCGAGCAGGACTCGGGCAACGTCTTGATTCGCAAGCAGGTTTCACTCACAGACGGCCCCCCCGGAAGAGACAAGCCCGAGCCGCGTGTAGTGGGCGTTGATCTTGAAGGCTTTGACATCGGCCCGTTTGGATTCGGCGAACGCCTATATAACGATGGTTTGCCCGACTCGAATCCACCGATCAATCTCAGCCCACCTACGCTGCTCATAGATGGTCAGAAAGTGCCGCTTCGGCAACTGCCTGACCAGATCGCCATTCGGTTGCTGGCTAAAGATGAAAACAGGCTTGGCTTTAGAAGAGAGGTGGCCTTGCGTTGATCCGCCTAGGAAAACAACCCGACCCTCAACACCGTGGCTACGCCTTATTAGTCACGCTGGTGATGCTCGCGCTGCTGGGGGTGATCTTGAGCGGCCTGGCACGGCGCAGCGCCGATACCGCTTTGCAGGCCCGCGAAGCCGAGCAGTCCGTGCGACAACACTGGGCAGAGATGAGCTGTAGTTACAGCTTGTTGTCAACGGCATCCACGCGCGCAGACGATCGGTTAAGCGTTTGGCAGACCGCAGTCAAAGACGGGGGCCACGCGATTTTTAGCGAACCGATCAAACGACAAGAAGCGTTCAAACTCAAACTCGCGGGGCTAGAAGTTTGGGGCCGGATCGATGATGAACAGGCCAAGCTCAATCTGAACGAGCGGCTCCGAACATCACCGAATAGCACGGTTATGCCCTCAGCCGTCTTAGATGAGGCGATCAGCCCGTCTCGTACCACGGGGCTGCGGCTGACGCGGCAGCCTTTTATCGAGACACTCGGGCTCCAGCCACTGATGTCTTGGCCGCAGGTCTTACCCGACTATTCCCCTGAAGATTTGCTAGGCATCGACCATCCTGAATGGTTGCAGGTTTCGTCTGGTCCACAACCCATCGCCAACCGTATCACGCTGTGGGGGGACGGCACGCTGAATATCTGGACGGCCGAAGACCCAGTTATTCGCAAGCGTCTCCAAGACCTTGTTCAGTCCAGTACGATCGAGACGTTACTTCGTTTACGGGCAGAAGAACCGTCGCTATCGCTTGGTACACTCTTGGAGAACGCGGACGAACGGGCTGGGCTGAACAGGGTCTTTATCGAACGATCCGGATGTCATGGCATGTGGCTCGCCGTTCGGCCCGTCAACCATGGCGAGACTCCGCCCCAATGGTCCTTCTGGGTTGTTGACCAAGGCGGTGACCGGGAACAGGGCAAGCTAAAAGCATTCCGATGGTGATCCCTTGATGAACACGCGCAAAACACGAATGATGCTCTGGCTCGGCGCGGCCTGCCTATCCGCTGTGGCCGTGTCGATTGTTGGTTTGCACACCGTCTTTCCCGTCGATGGCGAGCCCATCCAAGATGGGCTCACTGAGCCATCCGCAAGCCAGGAGATCAACTCCCGGCCCCCTAGTGATCACATCAATCCTGCAAGCCTGCAACGCGTCGCGAGTAAAAATATTCGCCAGCAGCTCTTCGACCCACCTATTGCCGTGGTCAAACCACCGCCACCCAAGCCATTGCCTCCGATCGAATTGATCTCAACCATCCTCGGCGACAACGGCCAGCACCGCGCCTGGGTCCGGGACGGCCAAACGCTGCGCAAGATCGTAGCCGGGGATACGGTGGGCACGGATAGCAACCCCGCCACCGTCGTATCGATCGAAGTTGACCGATTGGTACTCCAGCACGAAACCAAACAGGTGGAAGTAAGTCAGCAAGCCGGTGGCGGGGGGCGACGCTGATGAAAACCCAAACCTTTTATCTGCGTGCGCTGACCACGTCGTGGAGCCTGTACGACCTGGCTGGGCGAGATGATGATGAGACCATTCAGCCCCTGGCAGAAGGCCTGGACCAGCAAGGTGTTTTGCAATACCTGTCCGAAATAACCGTCCCTGATAAGCACACGCCGACTGCGCGGCTGGTGATCGGCGTACCCGCGCCTTGGTGCCTCTGTGCGATGGTTACGGATGAAGGTCTTCCCCGCAGTTCGAGCGCCCAGCAGACCGAGGCATTGAACTACCGTCTCGAGGCGTTGCTGCCCATTACCGCGGAAACGTGTGCGATCGATTATGTCGGACCCGGGCCCGAGCAGCTGGGTATCGCTATCGATAGCACTAAGCTGAAATCTCTCATCCACGCATTAGAAGATACCGGACACAGCGTCGAAGCGATCACACCGCGCGCGATGCTCGCCGCCCAGTGCTGGCTCGATACCCAACAGCCGAGCGGCCTGGACGAACCAACCTCACTCTGTTGGCATGAAGATGACGGCTCCGCGCACTCCGGACTGTATCAGCTAATCCATATCGATCCAGGAACTCCTCCACGCTGGCGGGTGATCGGCACCCCTAGCGATGCGCCGTCAGCCTTGCAGCAACAGCTGGCAATAGACAACATTGATCCTTCCCAAAGTGTCCGGGGTTGGCGAGTTCGTCCGGAGATTATGCCGGAGCTGGCCAATGCAGCGGGCCATGCAAACCAACCGATCACGCTAGATGATCCCATCGAAGCAGAGATTAGAGCGTCCCGCGCGATCGTAAACAGCGCCGCACAGCCGTGGATCAACCTTGCCCGAGGTCCACTCGCGGAGCGGTACCAGTGGCGCAGGCTACGCCTTCCGGCCCTGGCGTCGGTTGCGGCCCTGGTGATGCTATTAGTATCGCTCGCCGGGGTACTATGGCTGCGGGCCGGTGCTTATGACCGGGCCACTGAACAGTACGACCTCCAGTCGGCCGAGGCCTTTGCCCAAGTGCTGCCGGGCCAAACTATTCCGACCAGTCCGAGGCGCCGGCTTCAGGCCAGGCTCAAACAGCTCCGTGGCGAGAGCGGCATCGCCGGGGGCGATGCGCTACAGACCACGTCCACGCCAACGCTCTTGCTCCTCCACGACCTGCTCGACGCGATGCCCAGCGATCAACGCTACGCCATCACAGACCTGCGCATCGAAGGCGGGGCATTGAGGATGACCGGCTACGCACGCACCCACAGTGAAGCAGACCAGATCGCTAAGACCCTTCGTGGCTCATCAGTATTTGTTGTCGAGCCCCCGAGTACCGACAACCTTCGTGAAGGCGGTGTACGCTTCTCGCTGCAAGCAACACACAGCCACTCGGAAGAATCTGAAGAAAAGCCGAAGCCGTCGAACCCACCGTCCGAAACGTCCTCGCTCGCGGAACGAACACCACAGGGGGGGACCCGATGAAACGCATGAAAGCCTGGCTGCTACCCACCCTCATCGGCTTACTCGTTGCAGGGGTTCTGTTTTCAGCTCTGCAATACCGCAACGCAAAAGACCGCGCTGCACGGGCCGAACAGCAGCACCGTGAAGTGCTGGAACTGGCTCAGCAAATCCAATCGCTGTCCCAGCAAGCTTCCATTGCTGTGACGCACACCGGTGAGGCCCAGTCTTTGAGCGGCCTTGTCGAAGCCGCCGCAACCGAGTGCGGCATCAACACCGAGCAGATTATCAGTATCAACGCCCAAGACGCCCGCCGCATGGGTCAGAGCCCTTATTACCGACTGCCCACACGTATCACGCTTGAACACGTCACGCTGCCACAGCTGGTTGAGCTGCTGGATAAACTACGCAAGGCTGACCTGCTCCGCATCGAGGACTGCCGCCTCTTTGCTCCGCACGGCGACGTGGTCGGCAGCACTTGGAACGCCGAGTTCACGATCGCTTATCTGATCTATGAGCCCACCCAAGACCTACACAACGGCTAACCCTTCCGGAATGATCGATATGAATAAGAATCTGATCCAAACACTCCTTGCCTTGGCATTGCTCTTGAGCCTCGGGGCGTGCAGTTCCAGCACGAAACAAATCGGCCCCAAGAAAGACGGTTACCGTACCATCGCCGCCGAGATTGGGCGTAACACCGACCAGGCCCGCACACTCACCGCAAGGGCGGCTGTCGCGATCAAAGAGGGGCGGCATGATGAAGCCGAGCAGATCCTCCGTGATGCGCTCACCCAGGACGTGATGTACGGCCCGGCCCACAACAACCTCGGCCAGCTCTACTACCAGCAACAACGCTACTACGAAGCGGCGTGGGAGTTCCAGTACGCAATCCGCCTCATGCCACACCAACCGATCCCCCGGAATAACTTGGGCCTTGTTTTTGAGGCGACGGGGCGGCTTGATGAAGCTGCCGAGCAGTACGGCCTCGCGGTGGCTGAAGAGCCCGACAATCCTGAATTGCTGGGCAATCTTGCACGCGCTCAACTTCGGCGCGGCGACCGTGGCCCGGAAGTGCGCGAGATCTTACAACAGATCGTAGTGAAAGATACGCGAACCGAGTGGCGCAAATGGGCAGAGGAGCAACTCTATTTACTACCAAAAGATCAATAGAAAAAAGGCTGTCTCGTGCTTATACACCGAGGGCTGTTGCAAGCGGCGCGATCATTCCGGGGGGTAGATCCAAAGATCTCGTATCTTCCAAAAATTCGGCCGACATAAAATAATACTGATTTACGGGCAGGATCAGGAAAAACGACTCGCTCTTGGTCGAGGTTACGAAAACTGGTCCACTTGAATTGTTAGTCTGGTCCAATCTGAAAGGATCAGACGATGCCAGGCAAGCGACACACGACGGAGCAGAAGATTCGGCTTTTGCGTGAG
>JAHQVV010000125.1 GCA_019634195.1 Phycisphaeraceae bacterium
AACAGCGGGCGGTTGGTGAAGTAGTCCAGGCCCGGCTCGTCGATCGCCGCGACCTCACCGACGACGATGATCGCCGGCGAGCTGAGCCCGGCTTCATCGACCTTGGCTTTGATGTTGGCGAGTGTGCCGGTGACGTGCCGCTGCTTGGGCAGGGTGCCCCACTGAATCAGCGCGGCGGGCATCGAATCGGGCAGGCCGCAACCGGTGAGCTCGTCGCAGATCGCCTGCAGCCGGCCGACGCCCATGTAGAAGCACGCGGTGCCACCGACGTTGATGAGGTCCGCGAGCGCCTGGTAGTCGATCGAGGTCTCGCCCTTGGTCGGGTCCTCGTGGCCTGTAATGAGGGTGACCGTCGTGGCCACCTGGGGGGGGGCCCCGGGGTTGCCCGCGGGCGCGGGCGCGGCGATGCCGGACGTGACGCCGGGCACGACCTCACAGCGGACGCCCTGCTTCGTGCAGAAGGCGGCCTCTTCCGCCCCTCGGCCGAAGAGGTACGGGTCCCCGCCCTTGAGCCGGACGACCTGCTTGCCCTGTTTGGCCAGGTCGACGAGCAACTGGTTGGTCTGGTCTTGGGTCAGTTTATGGGCCTTGGCCCGCTTGCCGACGTCGTAGCGCTCGGCCGCCGGGGGGGCCTGGTCCAATAAAACCGGGTTGGCCAGCGCATCAAACACGACGGCATCACATGAGCACAGTGCATCAAGCCCGGCCACGGTGATCAGCCCGGGGTCGCCGGGCCCCGCCCCGACGAGGTAGACCCGCCCGGAAGAATCTTCATTATTTGTAGTGGGATAAGTCAAGTCGGGTAAACCTTAGCGGTTGAATGGTCGATGCGCGTTGTTAGGACGCAGGGGGGCAAGCATTGTAGCCCGACCGACGAAACGAGAGACCCACCATGAGCCAGGCCCTGAAACTTAGCGACTCCTCAGCCGTCATCTCCGACACGCTCTACTTCGAGCGCCGCCGACACCCCCGCCACCGTGTCAGCGGGCAGGTCACCGCGGTGGTCCGTGAGCCGGGCAGCGAGGACGGCCCCGCGAAGATGATCGCGCTGGACCTCATCGATCAATCCGAGAGCGGCCTGGGTGTCAGCAGCACCGAGCCCGTCGCCGTCGGCAGCAGGATCACCGTTTTCTTCCCGCCCCACGGCGCCGAGCCCGGATTCGATCTCGTTGGTGAGGTCGTCCGCTGCCGGTCCAACAACGACCGACACACCCTCGGCATCCTGCTCAGCGAGCCGAACGCGAAGCTCGCGGGGTGATGAATCACCCTTTATTCATCGCTTCAATCAGCACCGCATAGCTTTCATCCAGCGCCTGCGGGATCACCCTTGCCCCGGCGCAGGCCTGCATAAAGTTTGAATCGCCGTTCCACCGCGGGACCAGGTGCATGTGGCAGTGCCCGGGCACGCCCGCGCCGGCGCATCGCCCGAGGTTCATGCCGAGGTTCACACCCTGGCAGCGCATCGCCTTGCGCAGCAAGCGGTTGCCGAGGTCGGCGAGCTCCATCAACCCCGCGCGTTCGTCGGAGGAAAGCTCGCTGATATCCGCGACGTGATGCTTCGGCGCGACGAGCAGATGGCCGTTGCTGTACGGGTACCGGTTCATCATGAGCGAGCCACGCTCGTCGGCGAGCAGGATCATGCGCTCGCGGGCCTGGTCTTCCGCGAGGTTGTCGAACGCGTCGCAGAGGAAGCAAGTTCCCGGAGCGCCGGGGGCGTGGTCCTGTGCCGTGCTGGCAGGGTCATCGCCCAACCCTTTGAGGTAAGAAATCCGCCAGGGTGCCCAGAGGTTTTGGTGTCGCATGAAGGCAGTTTATGCCCGCTAGCGGCAGTGCGCGTCAAGGCACACCGCACTGCAAGCGGTGGATGACGTGATTACCGGGCGATGCCCCCGACTGCCCGCGATGGTTACAAAAACGCCCTACCGCGCTCGGGTTATTGATCAGAACAGCGCTCTGTGCCGATGAAGGGTGCACAGGGGATGTTGTCGGACAGGTCCACGGAACGATCAGGATTCAGATGAATTCGGTTTGGATGGTCATGATCGCGGTCTTCGCCCCCGTCACCCTTGGGTTGGCGACGCTGTGGCTGCCACGCAAGGCGATTGAACTGCGTACAGCCGTCGCGGTTGCTGGGCCGCTCATCGCGTTTGTGATGCTGCTGATGGTGACCTCGGGCGTCAAGACCGGTCTCGCCACGCAACACGCCTACGCCGATCACGAGCACGCTCATCAGATTATTTCTGAAAAAGTCGATCTCACGACGGACACCCTCGACTGGATGCCGTCGCTGAACATCAATTTCGCATTCCTTACAGACGGGCTTGGGTTGTTCTTCGGCCTGCTCGTCAGCGGCATTGGCATCGGCATCTTCCTCTATGCTCGCGGCTACTTCGGCAAGGCCGCGCCCACCTCGGCCGACGACCTCTACCGCTTCTACCCAACCATCGGCCTGTTCACGACGGCGATGCTCGGGCTGGTGCTCGCCGACTACACGATCCTCACGCTGCTGTTCTGGGAGATGACCTCGATCAGCTCGTTCCTGCTCATCGGCTGGGACCGCTACGACAAGAAGGCCGTCAAGCTCGCGATGCAGGCGTTCTTCACGACCGGCCTGGGCGGGATGGGATTGTTTGGTGGGATTTTAGTGTTTGGTAATGCGACGGGCAGCGTTGTCGAAGGTGGCATCTGGCGCTGGTCGCAGATGCTTGAGCACTCCGAAGCGTTGCAAGCCATGCTGCTCAACGTCACGAGCCATCCGCAGCTGCTCTGGGCCTTCGTCCTGATGTTCATCGGAGCCGGCACCAAGTCCGCGCAGTTCCCGTTCCACTACTGGCTGCCCGGCGCGATGGCGGCGCCGACACCGGTGTCCGCGTTCCTGCACTCGGCGACGATGGTCAAGGCCGGCGTCTTCATGGTCGGCCGACTCTTCCCCGTCTTCGCCGCCCTGCCGCTGTTCCCGCAGCTCATCATCCCCTTCGGCGCCGCGACCATGCTCTACGGCGGGGTCGTCGCGCTGCAGCAGCACGACCTCAAACGCATCTTCGCGTTCACCACCGTCAGCCAACTCGGCCTGCTGATGTGCATGTACGGGCTGGGCGCAATCGACTTCACTTATAAAGATCACGTCTTCGCCGCGATCGACTTCGACGTTACGCAGATCGCTAACCATGCGTTCTACAAAGCCCCGCTGTTCATCACCGCCGGCGCGATCGGTCACTTCCTCTCGCGCGACATTACTCAGCTCAACGGCGCGTTCTACAAGCACAAAGCCATCTGCGGCACGATGATGCTCGCCGCACTCGGCCTGGCCGCGGTGCCCGGCACGATCAGCTTCCAAGCGAAGGAACTCTTCCTCTACGGCATTCTCCATGCTGCCGATGTCTACCCGGTGCTGTGGGTCGTGATGGTCATGACCATCATCACCGCTGTCTGCAACGTCGCGATCTGTGTCCGCGTCTGCACCACGCTGCTCGGCCTGCCCGGCGGGATGACCGAGGCCGATGGCGAGCACCACGGCGACCATCACCACGACCACCCGCACGAACACGGCCTGCTCGCGCACATGATCTGGCTGCCCGGCCTGGTCATCGTGTCGTTCCAATTCCTCGGCGGCATCATCACACCACTATGGAACATGGTCTTCGGCATCTTCGAACAGCCTGCGACGGCAGCGAATTACTTCCAGTACAAGGCCGAAGGCGTTCCGAGCCTACTTTACGTAGCCAAACATCTTGGCAGCATCCCGCTTTGGATTTCGATGTTCTGCCTCGTAGCCGGCACCATGCTTGGCTTGTCCAAGTTCTTCCGTGGATCGATCAAAGACTTCGCCGACAAGATCTACCCCGCGATGTACTGGCTGGCCGTCACCGGCGGGGGCAAGTGCTTCCGCCTCGTGCAGACCGGCAACCTCAAGCACTATTTAATCTTCGTGCTTGGCGCGCTGCTGCTTGGCTTTGGCTGGACGGTGGCCGTCGACGCCGAGATGTGGAGCACGCTGACCGGCGACGAAGCGGCGCGTGTCTTTGAGTACTGGCCGGGCATCCTCATCGGCCTGATCGCCTGCCTCACCGCGGTGCTGATCCCGATGACGGACATCCGCATCGTACGCATCGTCTTCCTTGGGGCCTGCGGCTTCGCGGTCGTCGCGCTCTACCTCGTCTACCAGGCGCCCGACCTCGCGCTGACCCAGCTCATGTTCGAGATCATCTCGGTGATTTTGTTCGTCATCGTGCTGCGGCTGCTGCCCAAGGAAAAGAAGGGCGCGGACGCGGGCAAGGCCTGGCGCATCCCGGTGGCCGTCTGTGTCGGCCTGGTCTTTGGCTGGATGACCCTGACTGCGGCGTCCCACAACCGCGGCGAGACGACGAACCCCGACGCTCAGCCCCTGGGCCACACCCTCGCCCAGCACAGCTACGGCCTGAAGACCGATGACGACGGCAACCCCAAGCTCGACACCGCCATGAGCGGCGACGTCGGCAAGCGAGGCGGCGGCGGCACCAACGTTGTCAACGTCATCCTCGTCGACTTCCGCGGCTTCGATACCCTCGGCGAGATCGCCGTCCTCGGACTCGCGGCCATGGGCGTCTGGTCCATGCTCCCGCACCGGCGACGCAAGGGCATCAAGTACCGTAAGGTCGAATCCGACTACCCCAAGGAAGCGCTCGACCCACTCGAATCGGAGGTGACCACATGAGTTCGTCGATCCTCCGCACCGCCAACGGCATCATCTTCCCGCTGACACTTTTGTTCGCCCTGTACATGGCGCTCAAGGGCCACAACATGCCCGGCGGCGGGTTCATCGGCGGCCTGATCGCCGCCGTCGCCCTGGTGCTCTACCGCATGTCGCACGGCCCGGACGCGATGATGCGTCTCATGCCCGTGCACCCACGTGTGATCGTGGCCATGGGCCTGGGCATCGCGGCGCTGACCGGCGTCGTCCCGCTGGTTTTCGGCGAGCCGATGCTCCGATCGATCGCGCCGTACATCAGCCTCGGCGTCGGCGACCCGGTGCACCTGCCCTCCGCGCTGTTCTTTGACGTCGGCGTGTTGCTGGTCGTCGTCGGTGTGTCGGTCGGCATGATCGTCCGCCTGGGCGAGGAGGTCGAAGACGAATGACGATGGTCCTTGCCATTTGTGTCGCGGTCACCTTTGCGGTGAGCATCTACCTGATGCTTGGGCGCGAGCTCAAGGGCGTCGCGATGGGTGTGTTCCTGCTCAGCCACGCGGCGAACCTCTCCATCCTCGCGATGAGCGGCTCGCCGATGATGACCCATGCCCAGCAAGAGGCGGAGGTCGCGGCCGAGAACGGGTCGCACGCCCACATCGTCGACTCGCCGCTCATGAAGGACCCGCCCATCCTCGCCAGCCAATACGCCAACGAGCAGCCGCTGGCCACGATGGTCGACCCGCTTCCCCAGGCGCTTATCCTCACCGCGATCGTCATCAGCTTCGGCGTGATGGCCTTCCTGCTCACGCTCCTGGTCGTCACCAACCGCAAGACCCAAACCATCGAGGTCGCTGACCTGGCCGAGGAGGCGCGCAAGGCATGACCGACCACCGCATCATCCTGCTCTGTGTCATCCCGCTCGCCGCCGGGCTGATCAGTATCGCGCTGATCAACCGCAAGGCGCTCTCGCGCCTCGTTGGGATCCTGAGCTACACCCTAATGCTCGGCCTGTCGCTGTCGCTGCTCCTCAAGATCACCGCGGCACCCGACAGCGAATCCATCCTCGTCTCACAGATGGGCGGCTGGACCGCGCCCTTCGGCATCAGCATCGTCTTCGACTCGCTCTCGGGCCTGCTGATCTGCGCCGCGGCGGCGGTAGGCCTGGGCGCATATGTCCACAGCTTCTCCGTGATCAGCCCCGTCACTGAGCGGCGGTACTACCACCCGCTCATGCAGTTCCTGATGTTCGGGGTCAACCTCAGCTTCCTCACCGGCGACCTCTTTAACCTCTTCGTCGCCTTCGAGATCATGCTCATGGCCAGCTACGCGCTCTTGACCATCGGCGGGTCTAAGGCGCAGCTTAGCCAAGCCTACAAGTACATCCTACTCAACGTCCTCGCGTCGACGATCTTCCTCATGGCCGCGGGCATGGTCTACGGCATGTTCGGCACGCTGAACATCGCCGACCTCGCCCGCATCGTCGCGGAGCATGAGGCGGCCAACAAAGAACTGCCCGCCGGGTTTAAATCGCTGGCCGTGATGTTCCTGCTGGTCTTCGGGCTTAAGGGCGCGTTCTTCCCGCTGTGGTTCTGGCTGCCGGACACGTACTACACCGTGCCGATCTCGATCGCCGGTCTCTTCGGCGGCCTGCTCACCAAGGTCGGGGTGTATACCGTCGCACGGCTCTTCCCGCTGATCTTCGCAAGCGACGGCACCTCGACGATCCTTGCCGACGGCACGATGCTCGGCGGCACATCCCCCATCATCCAGACGATCCTCATCGTCGCCGCGGCGTTCACGATGTTCCTCGCCGTCCTCGGCGCGGTCAGCCAGCACCACGTGCGACGCATCCTGTCCGTCCACGTCATCAGCCAGGTCGGGTACATGGTCTTCGGCATCGCCGTGATGACCGGCAACGCGCTGGCGGGCTGCGCGTTCTACATGATCCAGCACATGGTCGTGAAGTGCGCGCTGTTCCTGTGCTGCGGCGTCATGGAAAAACACGCCGGGACCGACGACCTCGACAAGCTCGGCGGCCTGCTCAAACGCGATTGGTTCCTGGGCGTGCTCTTCTTTATTGCCGCCATGTCGCTCGTCGGCCTACCGCCGCTCTCCGGCTTCTTCGGCAAGATGGTCATTATCCGCGAAGGCTTCTTCGAAGGCATGTGGTACCTGGGCGTCATCGGCCTGGTCACCGGCGCGATCACCCTGCTGTCCATGCTCAAGATATGGAGCTACGGCTACTGGAACCCGGACCAAGCCCCCACCACGAACAAGCCCGAGGCCGTGAAGGCGAGCTGCAAGCCCGCCTACGCCGCGATCACGCTGCTGGTCGTCTGCGCGTTGTTCTTAGGGCTCGGCGCCGAGGCGGTCTACAAGGTCGCCAACCGGGCCGGCGAACAGCTCGACAACCCCAAGCACTACATCACCGCGGTCCTGGGTGACGACGCCTATGCCAAGGTCGATGAACTCATCGATGAACGCATCGCACAAGAACCGGCGGGGCCCGCTTCAGCGGACGGGGAATCGCTGACACTCGTCAACCCAGAGGAGGAGGCGACCCCATGACCACCCCCTTCCTCTTCAATATCGCGCTCACCCTCCTCTGGATGATGCTCAACCGGGACACGAGCCTGCTCAACGGCGTGCTCGGCTTCGCCCTCGGCGCGGTCGTCGTCGAGATGGGCATGCGTGCCTCGGGCAAGGGCGCCTACATCAGCCGGCTGTGGTCCTTCGTGGGCTTCGCCTGCTACTTCCTCTACATCCTGGTCAAGGCCAACCTCGATGTCGCGTGGGAGATCATCACGCCCGGCTACAGCATGAAGCCGCGCATGATCCGCTACGGCGTCAGCGGCCTGACACCCGTGCAAGTCACGTTCCTTGCCAACGCGATCACGCTGACGCCAGGCACGCTCAGCGCCGACATCAACGACGCCGGCGACACGCTGTACATCCACGCGATGTACGCGGAGAAGAAAACGGACGCGACCAAGGACCTGGACGAGCTGCGCGACAAGCTGTTGAAGCTGGTCTTCCACACGAGCGTGAAGGAGCTGAACAAGACCGATGCTTGATCTGCTGCCAACCATCTTGATCGCCGCGGCTGAGGGGCACGCGGCCGAGCCTGCGGGAAAGGCCCACAGCCTGATGGCCGGGCCGCTTTTGCTCATCACGCAGGTCGGCGTGGGCGTGCTCGTGCTGGGCATCCTGCTGTGCCTCTATCGGATGATCAAGGGCCCACACCTGGCCGACCGCGTGCTGGCGGGCGATACCGTGGCGATGCTCGTCGCGGGATTGGTCGTGATGCTGGCGATCAAGTATGACAGTGCTCTGTTTTATGATGCGGCGCTCGTCGTCGCGATCCTCGGCTTCGTCAGCACCGTCGCGTTTGCGCAGTACATCGGTGCGAAGAACAAGTCGGCCCCCGAAATGACGCCCGAACCCGAGGAGGACACGGCATGACCACGCAGCTGATCCTCGACACGCTGGCGATCTTCTTTCTTCTAGGCGGGCTGTTCTTCATGCTCGTCGGTGCGGTCGGCGTCCTGCGCCTGCCCGACGCGTTCAACCGTTTGCACGCCGCCTCCAAGTGTTCGACACTCGGCATGATGGGCCTGCTGCTCGCCGCCTGCCTGCACGTCGGCACCGGCGACGTCGTCGCCAAGTCCATCGCCTTCATCCTCTTCGTCTTCGTCTCCACCCCCGTCGGCTCGCACATGCTCGCCAAGGCCGCCCACCGCGACAAGGCCCCGCAATGGGACGGCACGCTGAGCGACGAGCTGGCGGAGGACAACGCGAAAGAAAAAGTTTCGTAAAGCGAATCGACTGCCTCACGATATCATGGCCGTATGGCCAAGACTAATTCCGGCATTACATCATCTTCACGATTTTTCAGCTACCGCTGGCTGTATATCGGTAGCACGCTATTTCTTTGGTACGCCACGATCACTCTGATCTTCTTCGATCCGGGTTATCGATTCGATAAGATTTTGCATCCCGATACGGTAATCAGATCGCTTGTTTTTGGTCTCGAATCAGATCTACTTTACAACCGCTTGCACGGGGTCTTTGCGTTTGATTTTCAGCAAAACTTTTTTTATCACTTTGATCTTGACAGCGATTGGTTGCACTCAATCAACCTTGCCGCAGCAATCGCGACCGTTTTTCTGGCCACGTGTGTCCTACTTTATGTGATTCCAGAGCGGGGCCAGTCCAAAACACTCCCAGCCAAGCGAAACTTTCATTTTCGAGCGTGCTTAGTGTCGGCACTTGTTTTCGGCCTTGCTTCGACCGCACTAATGGCGAGTTTCGTCGACACATTCGGATTCAACGGCGATATCACCCGTGTTCTTAAGGACTTAAATTGGCTTGATGATTCTCCCATGAGGACATACGGTGGCTGGGGCACTAATTACTACGGCGTTACTTTCATGCCTGTACAAGGGATAGCCGTTCCGGCATCTTGGATTACAACAATTACTTGCACCGCCATGTTTGGAATCGTTGGATGGGTGGCTGTAACAAAGCTACTTGCTCGAGATCGATATTGGCAGGCAGAACGATGGACGCTTCTCTTATCAATGATGGGTGGCCTGCTCATTGCAACCGGCCTAACGGGTATCTATCTCGACCAGACCAACGGCAGGCAGTACGGTATTCTTGATCAATTTTTAGGTGGCGCGTATACCGGCTTCATGGTCGGCATTTTTACGCTCACGTGGGCGTGGACAAGCCGAACATGTATTTTCTTAATGATCAATCGCTACGAAAAAGCAGCGGTCGAAACTGATGAACCAACGTGCTTTGGATGTGGCTATGACCTGCGTATGCTCTCGTCGGAGAAGTGCCCGGAATGCGGAACGCGAGTCAATCCAAAACTCTTGGCTAAAATTCGTTCGGCGACGGACGAAAAGTTACGAGCCGAAGCAGAAGAATCCAATCGCGCTAAGGCTGTTATACAAGACTTGATGGATTGATCTCTGCAAACTATTCAAAGAATTTGCAGACTCAAGCCGAATCACGATCGACCACACGATAGTCTTCGCGTTCGCCACGGCCTTTGACGGGGTAGTCCTTGCGCAACGGGTGGGCGGGGTAGCTTTCCCAAGTCAGAATACGGCGGAGGTCGGGGTGGTCGGTGAAGCGGATGCCGAACATGTCGAATATCTCGCGTTCCATCCACTCGGCACCGGCCCAGAGGTCGGTGGCGGTCGGTAGCAGCAGCGCCGGGTCTTCTTCGATGCCTTCCGTAGGCAGGCTCGGGTCGAGCAGGGCCTTGATGAAGAGCCGGCGGGACTCTGGGCCGTCCGTGCCGGTGGCGGTGAGGTTGTAGATCACGCCGAACCGGCCGGTGGGCAGGCCGTCGGGCGCGTCCTTGGGCTTGGGGTAGCGGAGGTAGTCGACGCCAGCGATGTCGCTTAAAAGATCGTACTTGGTGCGGCCATCATCGCGCAGGAACTTGAGCAGGCTGTGCAGGATCGGGGCCTCGACAATGAGCGTCGTCTGTCCGCGGAACTCGGTAGCGAACAGCTTGGCGTCGGGCAGCGCTTCTTTGATCAGCGGCAGCGTTGGGTGGTCGAGGTTGATCATGCTTTGGCGTTCAGGGTTCGGGGTCTAGTCAAGCCGCTTGCGGCTTAGCCAGCGTCGGCGTCCTCGATGTGTTTAACGATCGCACCGATGGCGGCGTCCCAGCGGTCGGTGATCTCGGGCCACTCGTACTGCAGCGCATCGGCGAGGGTGACGAAGTCGTTGGCGACGACGATGTCCTTGAGCTCGGTCAGGCTGGCGATGAGCTCGGTCATACGTTCGATAACGGGCTGGCCCTCGACTTTGATCTCTTGTAGGTCGAGCTGAAGGAGCTGCGCCGATTGGCCGACGGCTTGTTGGGCCTGGAGCCAGGCGTTGATCGATTCCTTGACGAGGCCCATCGCCTCGGCCGGGTCGTCCTGCTGCAGGAGATCGGCGGCCTGCTGCTGCATCTGCTGCGACGCGGCGAGCTGGGTGCGGACATCTTCGAGGATGCCGACGACCAGGTCGCTGGGCTTGGCCGAGTAGACGCGGATGTCGCTGGTGGTTTGCGTCGGTTGATCGTCGTCGAGTTCGGGGCCCGTGATCGGCTGGCCATCGACGCGGACCTCGACAACAACCCGGCCGGACGGCGCAAGTTCATCTCTCACCGCAGCGAGCAGCTCACGCATGGAGTTAGCAGACAGGGTCGAGGGTTGGTCGTCGATGTGGATTGGCACGCATGCATCATACGCCAGCGCTGGCGAAGCGACCAGCACGTGATAGGATGCCCGTCCGCAGACGAGGATCGATCATGACCAAGATTATTGTGCTTGATGGCTACACGACCAGCCCGATGGCGATCAGTGCCCAAGGAGAAGGCGATGAAGTCCATTGGCAGACGCTCAGCGAGGCCGGCGAGCTCACCGTTCACGAGCGGACGGCGTCCGACGAGGTCGTCGAGCGCATCGGCGAAGCGTCTGTCGTGCTGACAAACAAGACGCCGATCAATGCGGCGGTTTTTGAGGCGTGCCCGAATCTGAGATACGTCGGTGTGCTCGCAACAGGCGTCAACGTCGTGGACATCGACGCGGCCAAAGCCAATGGCGTGACCGTCACCAACGTGCCGGGCTACTCGACCCCATCGGTTGCCCAACACGTCTTCGCGATGCTGCTGGAGCTATGCAATCGGACCGCCGAGCACGACATGGCAGTGCACGATGGCCGATGGGCCAACTGTGTAGATTTCAGCTTCACGACCGGGCCGCTCGTCGAACTGAGCGGGAAGACCTTAGGCATCGTCGGCATGGGCACGATCGGCCAGGCCGTCGCAAACATCGGCCACGCGATGGGGATGAAGATCGCCTCGCACAGCCGGACCGAGAAAGAACTCGGTTACCCGGTTCGTTGGCTCGGCGTCGATGAGCTATTTGCACAGGCCGATGTCGTGACCCTGCACTGCCCGCTCACGCCGCGGACGCGGGAGCATGTCAACGCACAACGCTTGTCGACGATGAAGCCGGGCGCTTATTTGATCAACACCGGGCGCGGGCAGCTGATCGATGAGCCGGCGCTGGCTGAAGCGTTGGCGAATGGTACGATCGCGGGTGCGGGCTTGGATGTGCTCAGCAGCGAGCCGCCCTGCGCGGACAACCCGCTACTCACCGCTCCCAACTGTATCATCACCCCGCACATCGCCTGGGCGACGGTCGCTAGCCGGCGTCGTTTGCTGCAGATCGCGTCAGATAACGTTGGGGCCTACCTCGACGGCAAGCCCACCAACGTCGTAAGGTAAGCCTATGCCAAGCGATCTGTCCGGCTACAAGAACATCCTGCTCTTCGGTGGCAGCTTCGATCCGCCGCACCGGGCACATATCGAGTTGCCTCAGCAGGCGGCCAAGGCGATCGGTGCAGACCTGGTCGCGTACATCCCGGCCGGGCGTGCGCCGCACAAGCTAGACCGCGAACAAACGGACCCGCAGCATCGGCTGGCCATGCTGCGATTGGCCTTGTCGGATCAGCCGGGCGAGGTGCCCTCGGTCGTACTGAGTGATGAGATCGATCGCGGGGCGGATCAGCCCAGCTACACGGTCGACACGCTTGAATCGCTCAAGCAACGAGTCGAGCCCGGCACAACACTGCGCCTATTGATCGGCGCGGATCAACTCCGCATCTTTGATTCGTGGCGTAATCCGGAGCGGATCATTGAGCTCGCCGAGCCGGCGGTGATGGTTCGGCCGCCGGACACGCAAGAGGCGTTGGTTGCTGATCTGCCGAGTGATCAGCGTGAGGACTGGGCAACGCGGTTGATTGAGACCGAGCAAATCGATGTCAGCTCCACCGATATCCGTGCGCAGGCAGGAGCAGGGATACGTGATGAGATGGTCTGCGATTCGGTCGCGGCCTACATCAATCAGCACGGGTTGTATCAATAGCCCCGATGCTAGGCATCGCCGGATAATTGTGATCGGTCGATAGCCAGCCACCGGCGATGCGTAGCATCTCGGCTACTTCAATCCCAAAGCAGCTTACGGGAATACGCCGCGGATCTCGTAGACCTCGTCGAGGTACTGCAGGGCTGAGCAGTACGCCGCGGCGCGCATGTCGCATTTTTTCTCTTTCGCAAGATCCGTCACACGGTCGGCCGCCGCGTGCATCAGGCGGCGCAGTTCATCGTCCACCTTCTGCGCACTCCAGCGCTCGGCTTGCCGGTTCTGCTTCCATTCGAAGTAGCTCACCGTCACGCCGCCGGCGTTGCAAAGGATCGCGGGCAGGACCTGCACCCCCCGCTGCTCGAGCATCCGGTCGGCCAACGGCGTGCACGGCGCGTTGGCACCCTCGGCCAGGACCTTGCAGTTGATCTGGCTTCCGCGCGACTCGTCGATCATCTGCTCCAGCGCGGCGGGGATCATCACATCGACCTCGTGCTTGTAGAACGTATCGGTGTCGATCGCCTCGGCGTCGGCATAGCCCTTCACCCCGCCATTCTGCTGGACATAGGCCGCCAGCTCATCCGCATCCATGCCGCTGTGGTTAAGGATCGCGCCGGTGTGGTCGAGGACGGCCGTGAGTTTGGAGCCGCGTTCTTTGAGGAGGCGCGCGGTCCACGAGCCGACGTTGCCGTAGCCGATAACGGAGTAGGTCATCTTGGCCGGGTCGATGTGCATGGCCGGGAGCATGACCTCGAGCACGAAGACCAGGCCCTGCCCGGTCGCCTTCTCACGGCCCTCGGACCCACCGAAGGCCAGGGGCTTGCCGGTGACCACCGCGTTGCCGTAGCTGCGCTGAGCCCGGCCGGTAATGTTCATATATGTGTCGGCCATCCAGCCCATGATCTCGGCGTTCGTGCCGACGTCCGGCGCGGGGATGTCGTAGTCCGGCCCGATGTTGTCGCCTAGGGCACTCGTGAAGCGACGCGTGAGCCGCATCATCTCGCCCTTAGAGAGCTGCCGTGGATCAACCTGTACCCCGCCCTTACCGCCGCCCAACGGTAATCGCACCAATGCACACTTCATCGTCATGAGCAGGGACAACGACTTGACATCGTCCAGCGACACCGATGGGTGAAACCGCATGCCGCCCTTGTAAGGCCCGAGCAGGTTGTTGTGCTGCACGCGGTAGCCCTTAAACAGCTTATAGCTGCCGCTGTCCATCCGCACGGGGAAGTGCACCATCAGCTCGTTCTTCGGCTGGGCGAGGATGAGCTGCAAAAACGTCGGCAGGTCCAGCAACTCGGCGGCGGCGAGCACCTGTGTCGCGGTCTGCTGGTAGAGGTTGTTGGGGTCGAAACGGAAACCGAGTTCGGACAGGATCGTGTTCGGGGCGCTGGCCATAGATGATTCCTCGAAGGTACCAGTAGTATCGGCAAATCAGCCGGGTCCCCGCAGGTTATGCCGTGAGTCTTGGTCGCGCAGGCTACACTACCGCCATGATTGTCTACTGCTGTGCCGACCTGATCTTTGCGACGAAGGTGCGATCGACCTGCGATGCCCTGGGGGCCGTGTCCCGGCCCGCCAGGAACGCGGACATGCTGCATAAACGGCTGGACCGCATCGACGATGGCAAGCCCAACGACGCGGTCGCCCTGCTTCTGATCGACCTGGACCTCGGCGAGCCGGCGCTCGCCCTGATTGAGCAGGCCCGAGGCCATGACGCCGACCTACCCATCATCACATGGGGGCCGCACGTCGCGGTCGATTTACTGAGTGCCGCGGGGCAAGCCGGCGCAACCGAAGTGATGACGCGCGGGTCGTTCACGTCGAAGCTGCCGGAGATTGTTCAAAAATTCAAGTAATTACGCGGGCATCTCGATGACGCGGATGATCACCGGTTCGCCCTGGATCGGTTCGAGCCCCGCGATCTCTTCTGCGGCATCTTCGACATCGCCCAAGCGCGTCAGGTGCGTTGTCACCACGAGCGAGACGACCTCGCCGGCCTTGGATTCGTGCTGCAGCACTTGCGACAGCGAAATGCCCTTATCGCCCAAGATCGAGGTCACCTCCGCCATCACGCCGGGCACGTCGAGCGTCTGCATCCGCAGGTAGTAGGCGCTCTCGGTGTCGCGACGGTCGAGGATGTGCGCGGGCTGGGTCAGGTCCGGCGTCAGGCGCATGTTCGAAAACGCGGCAGATGCGGACCCGCTGACGATGCCCAGCAGGTCGCTCACCACGGCGCTGGCGGTGGGCAGTTGGCCGGCACCCTGGCCGTAGTACAGCGTGTGGCCCGCGGCGTGGCCGTGGACGGACAGCGCGTTATAGGGACCGGCGACCTGCGCGAGCAGCTCGTCCTTCTTGATAAAGCAGGGCTGCACGCCGATGTTGACCCACTTGCTGCCCGGCCACCGCTCGGCGATCGCCAGCAGCTTGATGTCGTAGCCCATCTCGTCGCCGAGTGTGATGTCCTCGAGGTCCAGCCCATCGACACCGATCGCGTGGACATCGTCACCCGTGATGCGCACGCCGAACGCCAGCGACGCGAGGATCGCCAGCTTCTGCGCCGCGTCTTGCCCGGAGACATCCAGCGCCGGGTCCGCCTCGGCGAAGCCGGCCTCCTGCGCCTCGGCCAGTGCTTGGGCGTAGGTCTTCCCGCTGCCGGTCATCTCGGTGAGGATGTAGTTGCACGTGCCGTTGAGGATGCCAAAGAGCGCATCGATGCGGTTGGCCATGAGCCCGGTGGTCATCGCGGTAACGCAGGGGATGCCGCCGCCACAGGACGCTTCAAAAGCGATGGATACGCCGTGGTCCCGCGCGACCGCAAACAGCTCCGGGCCTTTCGCGGCGAGCAGGCTTTTGTTCGCGGTGACGACGTGCTTGCCGTGCTCCAGCGCGAACTGCATCAGCGAATCGATCGGCTCGACGCCGCCGGCGACTTCGATGACGACATCGATATCCTTGGCCGAGATGATCTGTTCCTGGTCATCCGTCACGATAGCCGGGTCAACCAGCCCGCTGGCTTTGGCCTTCTCGACATCGCGCACCAGGACACGCCGCAGCTCGATGCGCTTACCCGTCCGCTGCGCGTAGAGATCGCCTTGATCGCGCAGCAGTTCAGCTACGCCGCTGCCGACGGTCCCCAGCCCGATCATCCCGACACCAATCACATCACCTGCCACAAAGCGCTCCAGTCATTCAGTGAAACTTCCGAGCCGGAAAGGATACCGCAAATCCGCCTCGTTCCGTTAGCCGGCGGGCTTGTCTCGCCTTTTCCGCCATACAAATCACAAGGCGAACGGGCCGGCAAACGGGCCGACAAACGCTTAAGCCGTCGCAGCGATCTATAATGAGGGGATGGCAAACACAAACACCCCCCCCGCCGCGGCCGACGACTTCAGCTTCACCCCGCCGATGTGCGCGATTTTTCGGCGGTTCCTCAAACGCAAAGGGCTCAAATTCACCACAGAACGGGCACTCATCCTCGATGCCGTGCTAGGCAAAGATGGCGTCTTTGAAGCGGACGAACTGCTCAACGAAATGCGCGACGCGGAGCACCGCGTCTCCAAGGCCACGATCTACCGCACCCTCAAGCACCTGCTCGAATCTAAGATCATCCAGGAAGTATTGATCGACTCAAGCCGAGCCCATTATCAACTCGCGTTTGGCCAAAAACCCACCGGCCACCTTGTTTGCCTGGAGACCAACCAGATCATCGAGTTCCCCACCGAGGCACTCGACGAACTCATGGCCAAGGTCTGCAATGAGCACGGTTACGAACCACTGAGCCACCGCTTCGTCATCTACGGCTCAAGCCCCGCCGCACAGGCGACGGAGCCAGCGGAAGAAGATTAGTTAAAACTGGGGAAACTATGTCAATTAAAGATCGAATCGAAGATGCACGTTTCATGTATCAGAACGGCCGTAAAGATGCCGCTTTACTATCAATACTAGTGGCTATTGCAGCAACATCGCGAAAACGATATCCACGAGAACTAATTGGACGCGATGGGGATGCTTTCACAAAATTCCTGAAGGAAGAGCTGTTAGTTGTGTCCGGTGGGTCAGCTAAGAACTTTTACTTCAAAGTACCAGGAAGTGATATTAGGAAGTACCCGGACAGCATGATGCCTCTCGAAAACATTTTTTACGAGGTAGTCCGATGTAATTTGGTTCATGAAGAAGTAATTCCAACAAATGTGCAATTTATCTCTGACGGGAATCCTGGATGGAGTATTGAAATCACAGACGATAAGCTTGAACTTTCAGATTCTTGGATTGGCGGATTAGATAAAGTCGTTGAGTATGCACCTGAGAACACAGAAGAATTTCCCCACGTTGCTGAATTGCCTCCAGAAGTTTTAGGATGGGTACTGTTTAAACAGCGACGAAAATCTAGATGCCAATATCTTGCTCACAGATACATGCGGGTCAAAAAATTACATCCCAAGAGCTAGAACTCAGTCCACACCCTCTTCCAGATCGCGATGTTCGATCGGGCGGGTGATCTTGTAGGACTCGTCGACCCATCGGCCTAGGTCGATGGTCTTGCAACGTGAGGAGCAGAACGGGTACTGCTCGTTGTCCGCTGGCGTTTCTGATTTGCAGATCGGGCACTTGGTTGAGGATTGATTGGTCGTCTGCTTCATCGCAATGGCTCTTCCTCTTCGATCATCATGGCCCCGCTGGCTTGCAGCAGCGACTTGAATTGAGGCATTTTATCACGCCAGTTCCCTTCGGCTGACAGTGAGATCCGACGGCCTGCCGGGGCGTGTTCGATCTCGACCCAGAGAAAATCGTCGCCGAGGGCTGGTCGGATCATTCTGGCCCATTCGATAGCGATGACCGCCCCTTCGCGGAGTTCTTCGCCATGCCCGGACCAGCCGATCGACTCGAGTTCCTCGGATGACTGGATGCGGTAGGCGTC
>JAHQVV010000126.1 GCA_019634195.1 Phycisphaeraceae bacterium
CCAGCAGGGCGGCGAGGCCCAGCGCGACCACACACAGCGGTAAGAAAACCCGTTTTGCCATCGTCTCGTTCTCGGTTCGGGGGCGTGCCAGGCACAGTTCTGGACCGGTCGGCCCGATGCTTGTGTATCATCGGCGTTTGAACGGCCGCGGGATCAACGCTTTCGGTCGTTTGAAGGAAAGGCCTGCCTTACATGATTCGAACCCTCATCACGCTCCTGGCCCTGCTGCTGGCCGCCCCCGCGGCGTTCGCGGAAGTCACGCTTCCCTCGGTCTTCGGCGACCACATGGTGCTGCAGCGTGACAAAGAAGTCCGCATCTGGGGCAAGGCCGAGCCGGGGGAGATGGTCACGGTGCAGTGCTCGCCGGGGCCGGGCAACACCGTTGGGGACCCATTTGTCGACAAGAAATCAACGAAGGCCGACCCAAACGGCAACTGGGAGGTAAGGCTTACTTCACATGGTGCCGGCGGCGGCAGTTGGCTGCTGAAGATCAGCGGGTCCAAGACGCCCAAGCCCATCCAGATCAAGGACGTCCTCTTCGGCGAGGTCTGGGTCGCCTCGGGCCAGTCCAACATGTCCTGGACCGTCGCGAACTCGAACAACGCCAAAGAAGAGATCGCCAACAGCGCCAACGACCAGATCCGTATGTGGACCGCGGAGCGCACGGTGAAGACCGAGCCCGCGTTCGATGTGAAGGGCAGCTGGGCGGTCGCGTCGCCGAAGACGACCGGCAACTTCTCGGCCGTGGCGTACTTCTACGCCCGCAAGCTGCAGGAAGAACTCGATGTGCCGATCGGGATTCTGCATTCGAGTTGGGGCGGCACACCGATCGAGGCGTGGACCAGCAGGGGCAAGCTCGACACGATCGACTGGGCCAAGCCGATCCTTAAGCGTTATGACGCGGCGGTGAAGGCCTTCCCCAAGGCCAAGGCCGAGCACGACAAGGCGATGAAACGCTGGCTGGATACCCGCAACGGCCCGCGGAACTCCGGCGAGAAGGCCGGCTACGCCAAGCCCGGCTTCGACGACAGCAAGTGGAAGGCCATGGAGCTGCCACAGCAGTGGGAGAAGGCGGGCCTACCCAATAAAGACGGCGTCGTCTGGTTCCGCAAGACCGTTGATGTTCCTCAAGGATGGGCCGGGCAACAACTCAAGCTGAGCTTAGGCCCGATCGATGATGGCGACACGACTTACGTCAACGCAGCGAAGGTTGGCGAGATGGTTGCGTACGCCGGCAACTGGAATAAGCCACGCAACTACACCGTCCCCGCCAAGCTGGTTAAAGAGGGCCGGCTGACGATCGCGGTCCGCGTGATCGACCTCGCAGGCGATGGCGGGATCTGGGGCAAGCCCGACGAGCTCACCCTCTCCCGCGCCGATGCGCAGGGCGAGCCGCTGTCGCTCGCAGGCGAGTGGAAGTACCTGCTGGCCCAGGAGCTCAACGCCAAGAACCGCCCGACCCGCCAGCCCGCCACGCCCTACGGCCCCGAGCACCCGCACTCGCCCGCGGGCCTGTTCAACGGCATGCTCGCGCCGATCGTCCCCTACACCATCCGCGGCGCCATCTGGTACCAGGGCGAGCACAACGCCCCGCGCGCCCAGCAGTACGGCAAGCTCTTCCCCGGCATGATCGAGGACTGGCGCAAACGCTGGGGCCAGGGCGATTTCCCCTTCCTCTTCGTCCAGCTCGCCAACTACCGCCAGCCCACCGACAAGGTGGTCGATACTGACTGGGCCCACATGCGCGACGCCCAGCTCAAAACCTTGCGCGACGTGAAGAACACCGGCATGGCCGTCACCATCGACATCGGCGAAGCCAACGACATCCACCCCCGGAATAAGCAAGATGTGGGTAAGCGGCTCGCGCGTTGGGCGCTGGCGGATACATATGACAAGAAGGATGTGGTGAAGAGCGGGCCGAGCCTGCCTTTAGATGACAGGCCTTACAGGCTTGACGTATTCGGAAATAAGAAGCCCAAGCACAAACAAATCGGCATCCTGTTTGAAACCTTTGGGAGCAAACTTGCAATCCGTGGTAATGAAAAAGAATTGCAAGGCTTTGCCATAGCTGGCAAAGACAAAAGATTCTTTCACGCTCAGGCTGTCATCGATGGCGACAGTACGGTATGGGTTTGGTCCGACAAAGTGAAAGACCCTGTTTTCATCCGTTACGCGTGGGAAGACAACCCCGACGAAGCGAACCTGGTTAATCAAGAAGGCCTGCCCGCGTCGCCGTTCCGTACGGACAGTTTTAAGGGACCGACGGACGGTCGGTGGTGAGTCGTTCATCGTATGAAACCCCTTTGCTCAATCGGCGTCAGGTCTGACGGAGTTCATATGCGTAAACGAATCAACGTGATGGCTTGGGTTGTAATCGTGTTTGTATGGGCTGCGCCCGCACACGCAGGCAAGCTCGATACACTCAAGCCCGACCACCCGCGCATCCTCGCGCATGACGCTGACTTCGAACGCATCGCGGAGCTGGTAAAGGCCGACCCGTTGGCCAAGCGTTGGCACGCGGAGCTTGAGGCAAAAGCACAGCGATTCATCGAAGAACCGACCGTGGTGTATGAGCTGCGTGACGGGAAACGACTGCTTTATGTGAGCAGGGAGGTGCTGGATCGCGTGGCGACGCTGGGGCTGCTTTACCGCGTCGAGCCGAGGCAGGTGTACCTCGACCGCATCTGGGCGGACATGCAGGCCGCGGCCGGTTTCGACCACTGGAACCCGTCGCACTTCCTCGATGTCGCGGAGATGGCTTTCGCCTTCGCGATCGCCTACGACTGGCTTTACGACGACTGGGCCGAGGCCCAGCGCAAGACGATGCGCGACGCGATGATCCGCCACGCGCTCATCCCCGGCCTCAAGGCCTATGACGACGACGTCTGGTGGACCCGCACCGAGATCAACCACAACCAGGTCTGCAACGGCGGGCTGATCTGCGCCGCTTTAGCGGTGGGTGATCACGAGCCCGAACTCGTCGAGCGGATGCTTGAACGCTCGATCGCCGCGCTGCCCAAGAGCATGAAGCGCTACGACCCTGACGGCGGCTACGAGGAGGGGCCGGGCTACTGGGCTTACGGCACGACCTACAACGCCTACGCGACTCACGCGCTCCAGTCCGCGCTGGGCAACGATTTTGGCCTGAGCAGCCTGCCCGGCTTCGACGTCACCGGCGACTTCCCCGTCTACATGACCGGGCCGACGGGCAAGGTCTACAACTTCGCGGACGGCGATGATAAGAACCGTACATCACCGGTCATGTTCTACCTGGCCAACCGATTCGACCAGGCGCACTACGCCGCTTTCGCCGCCGAACACACCGGTGCTTCCGCCTTTGCGCTGCTGTGGTACGACCCGTCGCACCTCCAGCAGCGTCTGGACCCGGTTGCCTTGGGCGCGGTGTTTCATTCGGTCGGCGTCGCCTCGGTCCGCAGCAGTTGGGACGACCCCGACGCCTGGTTCGTCGCCGCCAAGGGCGGGCGGGTCGGCTATGGACACTCGCAGATGGACCTCGGTTCGTTTGTCCTCGAGTCACAAGGCGTCCGCTGGTTGATCGATCTGGGGCACGATGGCTACAACGTCCCCGGCTACTTCGAGTCGCGGGAAGGCGGCCGACGCTGGAACTTTTACCGCAACCGGGCCGAGGGGCACAACACCTTTGTCGTCGGGGATCCACTGAAGTTCGGCGACCAGGATTACAGCGCGAAGGTCCCGATCAAGACGACCGACACGACCATCGCGATGAACCTTTCCAAGGCATATGCCGGCCAGGTGTCGCGCCGAATCGAACTGGATCGGGAGGCGGGGCGGGTCCGCGTTGTTGATGGATTTAAGCAGGACAAGCCGACCGACGTCTGGTCGTTTTTCCACACGCGTGCCGATGTTGCGATCGCGAAGGGCGGGAAGTCGGCCTTATTGAAGCAGGGTGGCAAGCAGCTCCGTGTCAAGCTGATCGGCCCGGATAAAGCGGCTTTTGAGCACATGCAGGCACGGCCGTTGCCCGGGTCACCAGTTGTGAAAGGCCAGGCGAATAACGAAGGCATCTCCAAGCTCGCGATCCGGCTTGAGGGTGTCACGGATGCGCGCGTCGAGGTGATCTTCGAGAATGTGGAGTAACGCGCTGTTAGCATGCCGCGCATGGCGGACCGTGATTGGATCAAACGTGGGCCGAGGGTGTTCGGCTACGAGCCCGGCTGGCTGTGGTGGGCGGCCGTGCTCGTGGTGGTCGGCGGGGGCTTGTTCTACGGCAGTATCCAATTCGATACGCAACGCAAAAACCGGGTGTACCTTGAGCAACGCGCTGCGTTTCATGCGGCCGAGCAGGGGCTTGACGTCGTGTTCGTCAACGCGGTCATCGAGGCGGAGAGCGGCTGGGACTGGCGGGCCGAGTCCCCGATCGGGGCCAAGGGCCTGATGCAGGTCACCGACATTGCCCTGCAGGATGTCAAGCGTCTCGAAGGCATCGAGGCCGGCAACCTCTTCGACGTGGACTACAACCTGCGCGTCGGCACGCTGTACCTGTCGTACCTGCTCGACCGGTTCGACGGGGATATAGCGTTGGCGGTCGCGGCGTACCACATGGGGCCGACGCGGGTCGCTAAGGGCCAACGCAAGTACCCGGACTTGTCGCCGCGCGACATGATCGACAAGCACGGCGGCCCGCAGACCCGGGCATACGTCAAGAAGGTGCTCAAGCTCATTGAGGAACATACAGAAGATTGAAAGTGGTCGCGACGCTGCGCGTCGCCTCAAATGGCTTTTCGATTAAAGACGATGACCCAGCGGCACGTAGCGCCGCGGCTATTGTGTCAGAGCTTCCCGCTGATCCCCGAAATCAGGTCCCCGTAGATCGGGTCGGGCTCGCGGGTCGCGTCGATGACGAGGTAGCGGTTGGGGTCTTGCTCGGCCTGTTCGAGGTAGCCCTGGCGGACGCGTCGGTGGAAGGCGTCGCCCTTGGACTCGATGCGGTCCTTGGAGGCGTCGAATTCTCTGCCGCGCAGCAGCGGGTTCATGCGGGCCTGGGCGGTCTTTTCGTCGACATCGAAGACGACCACGAGGTCGGGCCAGTACTTCCCCAGCGCGACGCGGCCGACGGCGAGGATGTCGGGGATGGGCAGGCCGCCCGCGCTGCCCTGGTAGGCCAGGGTCGAGGAGATGAAGCGGTCGGCGATCACCAGCTCGCCGCGCTGGATCGCGGGCTCGACGCGTTGGGTGATGAGCTGGGCCCGGCTGGCCATGAACAGCATCATCTCGCAGCGCAGGTCCATGGGGTGGGACTGCTCGTGCTTGGCGTCGAGCAGGACCTTGCGGATCTCCTCGCCGATGTGCGTCCCGCCCGGCTCGCGGACCTCGCAGACCGTCAGGCCTGCGGCCTCCGCGGCGGCAATGAAGCGGCTGAGCTGCGTCGATTTGCCGCTGCCATCGGGCCCATCGAACACGACGAATTTGCCGCGCAGACGGTCGGTGAGGGTTGGATCGATCGCTGGGCTGGGCATGGTGCAAAAGGATACCGCAAACGGCAGAGCCGATCGGCCCGGGTGAGCCTAGGATGTGTGCATGACAACCACCGACAGCCACTACCTCCAGCCGTACCGGGAAGCCCAGGACGACCACGGCTCGGACTTCCGCGTCACGCTCTGGGCGAACGAACGCTCGCAGCGGCTGCGCTTCCGCGTGATGTCGGAGATGGTGTTCATGCTGGGCAAGCGCGTGCTGGACGCGGGGTGCAGCCGGGGCGATTTCGCGGCGTACCTGCTGGATCAGGATGTGGCGTACGAGTCGTTTGTGGGTGTCGACGCGGTTGAGCCGGTGATTGATTTTGCGGCGGGCCGAGGGCTTGAGCGCAGCCGGTTCGTTGCGGGGGATTTCGTTTCTGACCCGTCGTTTTTGTCGACCGATCGGCCGCAGGTCATCGCGCTCTCAGGCACGCTCAACACGATGGACGACGGCACCGCCATCGGCTTGTTGGAAAACGCCTGGCGGGCGACCGGCGAGACGCTCGTATTCAACTTCCTGTCGGACCGCGCATCGGATGGCGCGTCCACGCAGACGGCCCCGGCCCGTCGGCTGCCGACGCTCAAGCTGATGGACTGGGCGCTGGCGCAGACCCCTACGGTCCGGATGCGTCAGGACTACTTCCGGTTCGGTCACGACGCGACGATCGTGATGCGTAAGGGCTGACCTGGCAGGGTTTCTGGGGGTGTATCGGCTTGGATTCGGCCTTTTTTCTTGATTTTTAGATTTTTCTTGACGTGTCAGGCATTCTGGCTCACACTGTATTTATCGATTGGGTGGGTTCAGAGCCGAGTTTTTCGGCTCGCCGCAGTTTCTCCCGCAAGCATTCTGCAACGCGGGGCGGCCAGGAGCGTTTGTTCATGTCTGTACGACAAGATCGATACACGTTTTTTGGCGTCCTGGCAGCGGTAGTGATCGTTGTCTTGGGCTATCTGCAGTTGGGCCGGATGTACCCGCTGACGGGTCGTGAAGACGTGGCGGCGGATCAGGTGCCCGAGGAGGAGAGCGGGTCAGACGAAACGGGGCTGGCACCACGAGAAGGAGAGGCGCAGCCTTAGGAGGACTGTGCCCGGGTGGGTGCTGGCGGAGCCTCGCCATGGCCTTGAAGGATGGCCACGGCGAGGTGCCCGCCAAACCCGGCGGCGAGCACCGCGTGTGTGCCGGACCGGCTGCACGCCTGTTGCACGGGATCGATCGGCAGGAGAGAACCATCGGGCAATTGCATCGGCTGGGTGAGCCAGGGCATGGCCGGGCGTAGGCCACTGCGCAGCGACATCGCCGCGACGACGAACGAAGCGAGGCCCGACGCGCCGAGGCTGTGGCCGATCGCGCCCTTGACGGCGTAGAGGTCGGGCGATGTCGTCCCGCTTGCGTCGAATCCTTGCAGGACGACGTCGAGCTCGGCCGGGTCGTGCTCGCGGGTGCCGGGGGCGTGGGGGTGGATCACGTCGATGCCGCGGCCGTGGGTGACCCGCTGCCAGAGGTGGGCCAGGCTCGTCATCTTCTGCGGCGAGCGGATGATGTCGTAGGGCTCGCAGGCGGTCGCGGTGTCGACCAGCTCGATCGCATTGTCTGGGATCGGCTGGCCCGGCTCGATCCGTTGGAGCAGCACGGCCGCGCCCATCTCGCTCAACATGAAGCCGAGCCGCTGCTCGTCCAAGGGGCGTTGGCGGTAGGCCTTTGTGGTCATCGTGCCCAGGACGCCCAGGCGTCGATAGCTGTGCACCAAGGCCGGGGTGATCGCCGCGTCGGCGGAGGCGACCAGCGCATAAGCCGGGGCGTCTTGCTGTGCGCTGAGCAGGCCCCGCCGAGCCGCGTCCAGCGCGACCAGCCCCGACGAGCAGGCCGCGACGTGGTGTGTCATCGCCTGGGTGTGCAGCCGCTTGGTGAGTTGATGGGACATGTAGGCGTGCGGGCCCATCGCGAGGCAGGCGGCGAGTTCGTCGGTCATGGGCCGATCCAAGCCGATGTGCCGTGAGACGTGGGCGATCGCGCCCTTGCTTGTTCCGAGCCACAGCGGCAGCCCCCGAGGTTGCAGGCCCGCCATCATTGCCGCCTCACGTGTTGCGCGCTCGGCCAGTTCGATGGCCGGGTCGGCGTGGCCGTGCTGAACCGAGACGACCCCGCCCAGGGCCCGGGCCAGGTCCACCGGTGCCGTATCGTCGGGCAGCTCGTCGGCCCGGTCGCTGAGCGTGCGCCCCTTGAGAAGCGATGAAAACGTCGCCCAGGCGCTCAAGCCCAGCGGCGTGATCAGGCCCCAGCCCGCCAGCACGACGCGGGCGGTCTCGGTGTCGGGCGGGGTTGGGGTCGGTCGTGGTTTGCTCATGGCCGTGGGGGGGCCGATGATAGCGGCCCTGGCGTGACCGGTGGTCGGCCAGTGTCGCGACTCGCCCCGTGGTATCCAACGCATGTCCATCCTCGCCCGCCTGATCCAGACCGATGGCCACGCCGTGCTCAGCGGCATCGAGATGCTGATCAAGGCCGGGCTGGAGCGTGGGGTCGAGGTGCTGGTGGGGACGCAGCTTGATGGGCCGGCTCGCTATGCCGAGCTGCTCTTTGAACACGCGGCGCTGTTGGATGACAAGGGGGTGCGTACGCTCGTTCAGCCCGACGCACGGCAGGCGGTGACCGCGTTGATCAGCGCGTACCGCGGTGGCCGGTCTGCATTGGGTGTGGTCGATGCGCTGGGTGTGGTTGATGCGGCGGGGTTCTTGTTGTCGCCGCACCGGTCGTTGGATGATGACGCCGAGCCCGGCGCGGCGGTGTTGTGCTTCGGGCCGACCGAGACGTCGGCGGGGCAGGCGGCAGGGGCGTTGCTTCGTCGGGCGGGTTGGGTCGTTATCGAGCCGGCGCTGCAGGACGAGGTCAAGTTGTTTGCGAAGGCGGCGGTCGAGATCAGCCAGGTGTCGGGTCGGCCTGTTGCGTTGGCCCTGCCGCGCGGGCTGCTGCACGGTGCGGCGACAGTCGCCTGCACGGCCAACCGCTACCCCGATGCCGAGCAAGTGGACGCTCACACCGAACGGGCGGTCGATAACGCGGACCCGGGCCGTACCGCGCTCAGCACGGCGCATGGTTTGAGGGTCAACGCAGTCGTGAACCCATCCGGCAAGGGCGAGGACCTGCCGCTCGTGGTGATCACGGTCGGCCGATCGTTTGGCTGGACGCGTCAAGCGATGGCCGAGCTTGGCTTGGCGGGTCGGCTGCCGATCCTCCGCCTGGGGGTGGTTTCGCCACTGGACGACGAGCTGATTGATCGGCATATCGCCAGCTGCCAGCAGGTGCTGGTGCTGGACCCGACAGGCCTTGGCATCGCGAAGGCGGTTGAAGAGGGCGTGCTCGAACGTCATGCGCCGCGCGCTCAATCGGAGGGGGCGGATGAGGCGCGTGCTGCTGCGATCAAGCCGATCGAGCTTGACCCCCATGCGGGGCCAGGCGGTGTGATCCGCGCATTGACGCCGTGGCTCAGGTCCAACCCGACACTGCCCAGCGAACTGGTGAGCAGCGGCTTGGCACGGTTTGAGCAGCCGCATGAGGGGCAAGAACTTCCCGCCACGATGCCAAAGCGCAGTGAATCCCCGCCGCCGGGCAGTTCGCTGGTGGATGTGTCGGTCGTGCTGGGGCGATTGCGTCGTGATCTGGGTGATGCTCAGTTGATGCTCGAGCAGCACCGGACAGGCCCGATCGATCTGTCGATTTACGGCGAGCTGGATGACAGCGCGATGCGCCTGCTGTCGAGCTGGCAGCCACTACAAGGCGGGCTGGGTTGTGACGGCCGGCTGGCGGGTGCGGCGGCGTCCGGGGTGACCATGAACGAGCAGGGCGACCGGTCGGTGGTGCTCATGACGAGTCGGCGGTTCTTCTCGCTGGGGGTCTCGGCGATCTCGGACAGCGTGCGCGAGGGCCGTAGCGTCGTGTTCGTGATCCACACCGAGGACCCCGCCGAGGCGGTCGGGCCGCGCAAACGCTTCAAGCGCCGGCCCAAGGTCAACGCGTTGGACATGCAGGCGATGATCGCGGGGATCAACGCCGGCCGCCGCGAGCCCACGCCCAGTGTCACCACGATCGACCCGTCCGACCGCCCGCGGATGCGTCGCCTGCTCGAGCGGCTGGTACTCAGCGACGGCGTGCACGTCGTCATCGCCCGCCGACGCCGAGGCCCGCGCTACTACCGCAAGGCCAGCGAGGTCCACCGCAGGCAGTCGGCTCGGCGTGGCTACGTCGCCAAGCAGGGCTGTTTGGTCCACTGCCCCGAGGCCGGCCCGCTGTCGGCGAGGCGCCGACTTGAGCTTGGCATCCTGGGTGTTGAGCCCGCCGCGAACGCGCCCGACCCGTGGACCGTCAGCGTGTCCTGGTCCTGGCACGACGAGACCGTGATGCACGCGCTCGCCGACCCCGCCGTCGGCCTGGCGATTCTTGAGCGCAATAAACCGGAGCGTTCGCGCGTCGTCCCACAAGACCTCGACGACCTGCCCGACCCGCCCAAGCCGATCCACGCCAACGCGGACGCCTGGCGTGCGACACTCTCGGGTATCACGGGCACCGCGTTCGACCTGACGCTGCAGCTGCTGCTCGAGGCCGGCTCGTCGATGGGCTACCTCGTCCGTTCGTCCGTTGCGCACGAGCCGACCGATGGCCCCGAGCCGCGACGCGCCGACATCCTTTTTACCCGACACGAACCGGCCAACGCGCCGCACATCCAGGCGACGCCGGGCCGGGCCTCTTCGCCCATGCTCACCGCCGAGCCGATGCCCGGGCATGCCGACCTGATCCTGTCCACCGAACTCACCGAGGCGGCCCGCCTGTTCAGCGCCGCCGACTCGCCTTATGGCGATGGGCACACGCACGCGCTTTGTGACGGTTTAATCATCCCGACAATCGAGTCGCTCGCCACGGGACAAGCGATTGATGCCGACGGGCTTGTTGAGCGCGTTGTCTACAACCTTCGACCGGGCAAGCAAGACCACGCGGTGCAGGTGCTGCCGATCGCCCGTTTAGCCGAGTGGCTATGGGGTCATCAGCGTTACGCGGCGTGGGTCTATCTTGGCTACCTCGTCCAGCGCGGGCAGGTGCCGCTGACGGCCAACGCGATCAAGTCCGCCGGTCAACGCGTGCTGGGCATCACCGACCCGCGTTCCAGCGAGGCGCTGCGCGTCGGGCGCAAGCTCGCGATCGATCCGGCCTATGCACAGCGCGCGACCAAGCTGGACACGCCGGATATCGACTCGCTGATCCGCACCCTGGCCGATGACCTGGCGCAGATGGCCGGCAGCCGAAGGGGCACCTCCCTGGCCGGCTCGTTCCAAGCCATCGTCCAGCCCCTGATCGAACGGTGCGGGCACCTGGATGTGGGGCTACGCCGCAACATCGTCAACACGGCACAGCGCTGCGTCTTCTGGGCCGGCGTCAAGAAGGGGCCGGCCTACTGCCAGCGCTACGCCGGGGCGGTCGGGCACATCCTCGACACCGACCTGCCCGACCGCGGCTACAAGCTCATGCACGCCGCCATCGCCGGCCTGGGCCAGGCCATGCTCATCCCCGACGAGGTCTACCTCGCCGCGCTGCTCACCGCGCCCAACCGCTACCGCCTTGATCGGCAGCGGCTGAACATCTCCGTTGAGCAGGGCGACAAGATCAGCTACGTCCACCTGCTCCGCCCCGAGTTCGATCTCTTCAAGCGGCGCATCGGCTTTACTGTCAAATTGGGGGAGCGGGCGATGAAGACACTCGCGCGACTGCACATCCTCCGGCGGGTCCGCCCCGGCTGGTACCGCACCCAACGCGACTTCCGCGACCTGTATCTGCAGGCCCTCACAGACCTGCCCAAGGCCCAGAGCGAGTCCGCCTACCGCCACGCGGTCGAGATCGCCAGCGTCACGGCCGGCATCCGCGGTCGTGGCGAGGTCCGCCGCGATTCGGTGGTGTCGGCCCGTCGAAAACTCGAGAAACGGATTGCCAGCAGTGACGAAACCTGACCACGCTTTCCCGCTGGTGCGGAAGGCCTTTCCGTAGGCTAAATGAGATGAAAACAATGCAAACACGAAGCCACAACATCAAGATGCGGGGCGGCCGAGTCTGGCTCGGCGTGTTGATCCCGCTGGCGCTCGTCGCGATCGCGGCGGGGCTGTTTCTCTACATCGCGGACGTTCAGCGGGACGACGATGACGTGCAGCCCGAGCCCAAGACCCTGCAGGTCGGCAAGGACTACTACCTCATGGTCCGAACGATCGAGCTGTACCCCAAACGCCCCGGCGGCGAGACGGCGTGGGACCGCGTCGACGGCAGTGGGCCCGACATCCAGTTCAACCTGACCTGGCAGGGCAACGTCGTCTTCGAGAGCCAGCAGAAGGGCGACACGCTGATCGGCGCGTGGGATGCGCTGTCGCTGGATGTGAAGGCCGCGGTGCTCAAGGGCAAGGTCGACCTGGCGGGCTCGATCGACGCGGCCATCATCAGCGTCGAAGAAGACACCGAGGTCACGATCGAGGTCTGGGACAACGACCTGCCCGGCAGCGACAGCGCGGGCGCCGCGATCATGAAGCTCGAGCAGTTCAAGCCCGGCGACAACACCTTCACCTTCGACCCCACCGAGAAGAACGCGATCAAACGCATCGTAGTCCGTGTGATCGACAAAGCGCTGCCGATCACGGAGCTTGTCGAAGAGGCGACCCGGCCATGATGCGGTCGCCCCTCACGCTCCGCCTGGTGATAGTGGCCGCCTCGGTGCTGCTCGGGCTGGGCCTGGTTGCGCCATGCATGACGATCCAGCCAAGCATGGGCGAGCCTTGGGACAGCTGGCTGCGCCTGCTCGACCCCAGCGAGTTGCAGCCGACGACCTACTCTATCCTCGGCGGGATCCTCGAACTCATGCGCACCGATAGCCTCGGCCTGGGTCTGATCCTGCTGGCGTTCTCGGTCCTCTTCCCCGTGTTCAAGCTCGCGACGCTCTGGTGGGCGGTCGACGCGTTGAAGCAGGGTAAGCCCGGCGGCGTCGCGCTGTGGATCACCCACCACGCGGGCAAATTCTCAATGCTTGATGTTATGGTGATCGCCGTCTTCATCGTCGCGATCAAGGGCCTGCCCGGCGACACCCAGGTCACCATCGGCTGGGGCCTGTTCGCCTTCGCCGGTGCCGTCGTGCTGAGCATGCTCGCGTCGCTGCTGGTCAAGCGGCTGGAAGCACCGCCAAACGCTGTCGAAGGTGCATCGGCTGAGGATGCGTCCTAAACCCCCGCGCGGTAACCTATTAGGCATGAATGGGCCCGTTGGGTCCGCCCCAAATGGGACGCGAAAGAGCCTTATGGCCGTACCGCAAGACCTCGCAATACAGAACGGAAGCTCGGCCGACACGACCGCCAAGGCCCCGGCCCCCGATGCGCTCGTCGAGGCGTTGTATCGGCCGATGCGCACCGCGCAGGTCGTCGATCGGATCGAGCAGGAGCTCTGCGCCGCGGGTGAAGCGTTCTTCCAGATCGCGGGGCTTGGCCACGAGGCCGCCGCGGCGCTGAACCTGTTCCTCAAGCAAGAGGACTGGCTGCACCCGCACTACCGCGACAAGGCGCTGATGATCGCGCGCGGTGTCGAGCCCAAGGCCTGGTTCGATTCGGTCCTGACCAACGCGGACAGCTACAGCCAAGGCCGGCAGATGTGCTGCTTCATGGCCAACCGGCAGCTGAATTTGCCCAGCACCGTGATCCCGGTCGGCAACAACGCGCTGCAGGCCGTCGGCATCGCGATGCAGGTCAAGGACGACCCCGCCAACCCGATCGTGATCTGTGGGCTGGGCGACGGCACGACGCAGCAGGGGGAGGTGATGGAGGCCATGGCCGAGGCGGCGCGGTCCAACCTGCCCGTCCTGTTCTGGATCGAGGACAACGGCGTGGCGATCTCGACCGACACGACCGGCCAGACGTTTTATAACTTTCCTGGCGCGAGCGGTAAACCGTTCTGGGGGTTAGACATCCACCGCTTTGATGGCCGTGATGTGCTGTCCGAGCTCGACCGCATCGGCACACTCGTAGATGAGGTCCGCGAGTCGCGTGGCCCGCGTATTGGTGTCATGCGCGTCGATCGCTTGTGCAGCCATTCGAACGCGGACGATCAGCGCATCTACCGCACGGCCGAGATGATCACCGAGCTGGACGAGAAAAGTAACGCGGTGGTGAACCTGCGAAAATCGTTGATTAACGCGGGTGTGGACGCGGCCAAGCTCGACCGGGTTGATCAGGCGGTCGAGGCCGAGTGCCGGGAGGCGGTCGAGGCATCGCGTCGTGTCGGCGACCCCGAGCCTTGCGCGACCGCCAGCCGACCCCTTGCCCCGGAGATACAACCCGGCGCGGATGAATACCTTGGTGACACGACTTCTGGAGATGAAGCGATCACGATGATCGACGCGATGCGTCGTGTGCTGCGGTCCAAGCTCGGTGAAGACGACCGTGTCACGCTGCTGGGCCAGGACATCGAAGACCCCAAGGGCGATGTCTTCGGCGTGACCAAGGGCCTGTCGACCGACTACCCCGGGCGCGTCGTCAACGCGCCGCTGACCGAGTCGACCATCATCGGCACAAGCATCGGCCGAGCGCTGGCCGGCGGTCGCCCGATCGGCTTCATCCAGTTTGCCGATTTTTTGCCCACCGGTATCGGCCAGCTGATGAACGAGCTCGGCTCGATGTACTGGCGGACCAACGGCCAGTTCGAATGCCCCGTCATCCTCATGATCACCTGCGGCGCCTACCGCCCCGGTCTGGGCCCGTTCCACTCGCAGACGCTCGAGTCCACACTGGCGCACATCCCCGGCGTTGACGTGATGATACCGAGCAGCGCATCCGATGCCGCGGCCATGCTCAACGCCGCGTTCAAATCCAATCGGCCGACGGTGTTCCTGTACCCGAAGGTCTGCCTCAACGACCGCGCGCCGTGGAAGGTCACTTCGCCGGATATCGAGAAGCACCTGACACCCGTCGGTACGGCGCGGACACTGCACGAGGGCAACGACCTGACCATCGTAAGCTGGGCGAGCACGGTGACCATCGGCATGGGTGTCGCTGAGATGCTTGCCACGAAAGATGTTGGCGTTGACCTGATCGATCTGCGGTGTATCAACCCGTGGGACAAGGCGGCGATCGTTGCGTCGGTGAAGAAGACCGGCAAGCTGCTGGTCGTGCACGAAGACAACCTAACCGCGGGCTTCGGTGCCGAGGTCGTCGCGGGCGTCGTCGAAGCGCTGGGCCAGGGCGTGGTCGCCAAGCGCGTGACGCGTGCGGATACCTGGGTGCCCTGCAACTACACGAACCAGTTAGAGGTGCTGCCGAGCTACCGCAAGACGCTGACGGTGGCCTGCGACATGCTCGGGCTTGATATCGGTTGGCCCGCGACCGTCGTTGCAGGAGATGACGACGACAGCGTGCAGGTTGTTGAAGCGCAGGGATCCTCGCCCGCCGACCAGGAGGTCATGGTCAGCGTCTGGAACGTCAAGGTCGGCGACGAGGTCACGACCGGCCAGATCATCGCGGACATGGAAGCGGACAAGGCAACGTTCGAGTTCGGCTCGCCCTGCGATGGTGTGGTCGCAGAGATCCTCATCGAGCCGGACGAGAAGGTGCCCGTCGGCACGCCGGTGATCAAGATCAAGACCGCGACAAACGATGGCGAGGCGAAGGTCGTCAAGCGGCAGACCCGCGAAGACATGGGCCACCCTGTCATCTCGAAGCGAGACGCGTCGCCGAGCAGCATGGCTTCCACTTCCTCCGCCCAGCAGGTCCGTGTCTACCTCTCGCCGATCCATATCGCCGAGGGCAAGGACCGCTTGACCAATGAGGTGCTTGAGCAGCGTTTCCCCGAGTACTCTGCCGAGGACATCGTTCAGCGCACGGGCATCGAGTCGCGTCCGATCCTGTCGCGCAAGCAGACCGCGTTATCGATCGGCGTCGAGGCGGCGAAGGCCGCGCTCGCTGCAGAGGGACTCACCCTCGACGACCTCACCGGCATCGTCTGCCACACGACCACGCCGCCGTTGAACACGCCGTCCATGGCCTGCATGATCCTGCGCGAGCTCGACCCCGAGGCGAAGCACGAGCTGATGGTCTACGACGTCAACGCCGCCTGCTCCGGCTGGCTGTACGCGCTGGACACGGCCTACCACTCGATCCTCAGCCAGCCGCACAAGGCCGTGCTGGTCGTCACCACCGAGGCGTTGTCGCGCGTCGTCGACCCCAAGGACTTCGGCACCGCGATCCTCTTCGGCGACGCCGCTACCGCCACCATCATGCGCGGCTGCACCCAAGCCAAGCCCATGCTCAACAACGGCGGCTCGGCCATGGTGCTCAAACGCCCCGTCCTCTCCGGCAAGGCCGACAAGGGCGACATCCTCACCGTCGCCTTCCAGGGCCAGGGCCACATCCACATGGACGGCAAGAGCGTCTACACCGAGGCCGTCCGCGCGATGACCAAGATGGTCAAGCAGGCCTTCGACGAGTCCGGCATCCCGCTGGAACAAGTCGACTGGCTCGTCCCGCACCAGGCCAACCGACGCATCTTCGAGTCCGTGCAGAAACGCCTGAAGGTCCCCGGGGACAAGGTCATCGACCTCATCGCCGAGCACGGCAACACGTCGTCCTCTTCGATCCCGCTGTCCATCGCCAAGTCCGCCGACAAGTTCAAGCAAGGCGACACCATCGGCCTGTGCGCCTTCGGCGGCGGGTTCACGTTCGGCGCCGCGGTCATGGAGGTCGAGTAAGGCACCGCCATGCACCTCTCCTTCATCGGCATGTCCGGCGTCGGCAAGTCCTACTGGGCTAAGCAACTCGCGCAAGCGGGCTGGCTGCACCTGGACTGTGATGCAAAGATCGCCCAGCGCCTCGGCGAGATCATCGAGGTCGGCGACGATGAAGACCCGGTCCACGCGGTGGGGCGGTGGATGGGCATGCCTTGGGATGACGGCTACGAAGCGAACGAGTCACGCTACCTCGAACTCGAACAGACCGCGACAACCAAGGCCATCGATCAACTCGCCGAGCACGAAGGCCAGCCCGTCGTCATCGACACGACCGGCAGCGTGATCTACACCGGCGACGTGGTGCTCAACCGTCTTAAGCGATCCACCCGCGTGCTCTACTTCGATGTCCCCGACGCGGTCCGCCAGCTGATGGTCGAGCTGTACCTGATTGAGCCCAAGCCCGTGCTCTGGCAGGGGGGGTACCAGCCCGAGCCCGGCGAGTTGGAAACGCATGCGTTGGAACGCTGCTACACCAAGCTCTTAGCGGATCGCAACGAGCGATACCGTGGTTTGGCGGATGTGGTAATCGACTACCACGCGCTACGCGAGCCGGGGTTCGGAGTGGATGATCTTGTCAAGATGATCGGCGTGTAGCGGGTGACGTTCAGCGTCCCGTGCGAACCCGCTAGCGCCGATACCACGGGGCGCTGCGCGTCTCCCGCTACACTTAAGCCATGCCCGCGACTTCTCCCGAGCCTGCCGAGCGATTCAAGTACACCCGCGCACACCGGCTTGGCGGCGACAAACAGTTCCAGGCGGTCTTTAACAACAAGCTCCGCAAGAGCAGCGGGCCGCTGGCGGTGCTCGCCTTGCCGAACGGTCTTGGGTACCACCGCTTAGGGCTCACGGTCTCACGCCGTGTCGGCAACGCGGTCAAACGCCACCGGATCAAGCGGATGCTGCGTGAGGCGTTCCGCTTAAACCAAAGCAAGTGGCCCGGCCGGTACGACCTGGTCGTCATTGTTTATCCGCATGAGGTGTTGACGCTTAATGAATACGCCGAACACTTAACCAGGGCAGTGGATCAGTTGCATGTGGTTGCGGTCAAGCGTGCCGCGCGACAGGCTGAGGACGCCGGATGAAGAAGTGGCTCAAAACCCTGGAACACGAGCTGAAGGCCACGCTCACCAAGCCCGGCGCCCAGCTGACGCGCGGTCAGCGCACGATCCAGCTCGGCCTCGACTTGGCTAGGCACGCCCGTCGGCTACTCCGCGAGAACAGCGCAACGACGATGGCCGCGGCGCTCACCTACCGCACCATCTTCGGCCTGGTCCCGATGATCGTCATGGCCCTGATCGTCTTCCGTGCCTTCGGCGGGTTTGCCGATTCAGAAGAAGGCCTGACCAATCTTGTTTACAAGTACCTCGAACTCGAGATCGATGTTGCCACCCAAGCAGAGGAGGCAGGGCAGGGTGATCGTCCCGGCATTGGGGTGCCTGATGAGCCAAGCGGGCAGCGTTCTTGGTTGGGCACGCAGGCGGATCTTGTGCTCGGTGACGAACAAACGAGTGCTGAGGCAGAAGCAATCGAGCAGGCCCGCGCGAACGCAGAGATGCGCAAAAGGATCGACGAGTTCGTCGGCGGCCTGGCCGAGGGCGCGACATCGATCAGCATCGGCAGCATCGGTATTGTCGGCATGCTGCTGCTTATCTGGGCGGCGGTCGGGCTGATCGTCACCGTCGAGAAGACCTTCAACGTCATCTTCAAAGCGCCGCAGGGCCGGCCCTGGCACGTGCGCATCCCGATCTACTGGGCGATGATCACGCTCGGGCCGGTGCTCATCTGGGGCAGCTTCTACATCTCCACCCGGCTCGTCGGCGCCGTCGAGCACCTGCCCGTCGTAAGCACCATCATGGGCATCGTCAACCACTTCACCGCGCTCTTGGTGACCTGGCTGCTGTTCGTCCTGCTCTTCAAACTCATGCCCAACGCGCAGGTCGCGATCAGGCCCGCGATGGCAGGGGCGATGGTGTCGGCATTAGCGTGGGAGCTCATGAAGGCCGGGCTGCGTTGGTACGTCGAGAACGCGGTCCTTTCGCCGACGCAGGCCCAGCTCTACGGCTCGCTCGCGCTGATCCCCGTTCTGCTGTTCTGGGTCTACCTCTCCTGGCTTGTCGTGCTCGCTGGCCTGCAGGTCACGCACATCCTTCAGACCCTGCCCGCGCACCGCCGGGGCAAGTTCGAGTCGTCACGACCCGTGCCGGTCGCGCGCGACCCCTGGCTGGTCATCCCCGTGATGAGCGCGGTCGCCCAGCAATTCGACCAAGGCAAGACCTCTGGTATCGACGACATCGCCGAGCAGGTCGGCGCACCGGTCACGACGGTATCAAAGATCATCGATGAACTCGTTGGCCGGGGCCTGCTGCACCGCTTGCCCAACGACGACGGCCCGGCCGACCTCACCCTCGCGCTGCCGCCGGGCCGGATCCGGATCGCCGACCTGATCTCGACCAGCCCGGAGCACGCGGACACCAGTGAACTGCCCGGCCATGAGTTGTTGATGCAACTCGTTGCGGCACAGGACAAGGCGCTAGCGGATGTGACGTTGGAGCAGAAGCCTGCCGATTAAATCTTTGCGTTGCTGTCGTACCGCTGCGCGATCGGCATACGGCGCCCAAAGCCGAACGCCCGACCGGTGATTTTTAGACCCGGTGCGGCTTGTTTGCGTTTGTATTCGTTGGTGTCGATCAGCCTTGCGATGCGCGTGACGACGGCTTCGTCGAAGCCGGTCTCCTTGGTGATCTTTGGCACGCTCTGTTCACGCTCGACGTAGCGCTCGATGATCTCGTCGAGCACGTCGTATTCGGGCAGCGAGTCCTGGTCGGTCTGGTCGGGGCGGAGCTCGGCGCTCGGCGGCTTGGTGATCGTATCGACGGGGATCGTGACGCCAATGAATTGCTTGCGCAGGGGCGAATCCCGGTCGTCGTTGATCCAGCGGGCCAGGTCGTAGACCATGGTTTTGGGGACATCGACGAGGACGGAGAACCCGCCGCACATGTCGCCGTAGAGCGTGCAGTAGCCCACGGCCATCTCAGACTTGTTGCCGGTGGTGACCAGCATCGCGCCGGTCTTGTTGCTCAAGGCCATCATGAGATTGCCGCGCAGGCGGGCCTGGATGTTTTCTTCCGTGACGCCTGCGCCCGGAAGCTTCAACGCCGCGAATATTTTTTCGAGCATGCCTTCCATTGCGGCGTGGCCGGGCTCGATCGGGATGACATCGAACTTGATGCTGAGGTTGTCGGCCAGTTCTTTCGCGTCGTCGACACTGCCACCGGAGGAGTAGCGCGAGGGCATGCCGATGCCGTGGACGTTCTCGCTGCCGATCGCGGCGACGGCGATCGCGCAGCTCACCGCCGAGTCGATCCCGCCGCTTAGGCCCATGAAGATTTTTTTAAAGCCGCACTTGCTCACATAATCGCGCAGGCCAAGCACGAGCGCTTCGTAGACCGAAGCAAGCCCTTCCTTAGGCGTCTCGATGCGGTTGGTTTGTGTTGAGGTGGGATGGGCGTCCCGCCCGTCATGGCCGTTCTCATTTGTCGATGACGGGCGGGACGCCCGTCCCACCTGATCTGATTCATCTCCTACCGGCACGTCCGCGATCAGTAGGTCTTCTTCGAAATCTTTGGCGTGCGCAATGAGCTTGCCGTTGGCGTCGAGCACGCAGGAGTTGCCATCAAAAACGAGCTCATCGTTCCCGCCGACCTGGTTGCAGTAGACCATCGGGATCTTGTGCTTGCGGGCGACGTTGGCCATGAGCTTGAGGCGGAAGGCGTGCTTGCGGACGATGTAGGGCGACGCGGAGCAGTTGATGAACAGCTCGGCCCCGGCCGCGGCGAGCTCGTCGACGGGGTTGTCGTGGTAGAGCTGGCGGGTGAACGACTCTCGGTCGTTCCAAAGGTCCTCGCAGATGCTGATGCCGAGCTTGACGCCGTCGATGGTGCTGATGTCAACGCGCGGGCCGGGCTCGAAGTAGCGCTGCTCGTCGAAGACGTCGTAGGTCGGCAGCAAGTGCTTAAGGTGCAGGCTGGCGATCTTGCCGTCGGCACAGAGGGCGGCGGCGTTGTGGAGTAATCGGCCGGTGGGCTTGTCAGACCGGACGGGCAGGCCGATAACCGCGGTGATGCCGGTGCAGCTTTTCGCGATTCTTTCCACAGCCGCTCGGCACCGATCGATCGCGTCGGGCTTGAGCAGCAGGTCCTTGGGCGGGTAGCCGATAATCGCCAGCTCGGGGAAGACGACGAGGCGGGCGCCTTGGGCTTTGGCCCGCTCGATGGCGTCTTGGATGAGCGCCGCGTTGCCGGGGATGTCGCCGACGGTGGGGTTGATCTGGGCTAGTGCGATACGCATGCGGTTTTGGTTTAATGTCGGGGGGCGATATCTTCGACAAGATTCTAGAGCCTGCCGGGCATGGTAGCCTGTTGGGTCGATAATGAACCGATCATGGGCCTCGGCCGTAGCAGCCGCAGAAGGAATCAGCGATGAAGCGAACCTTGGTGAAGTTGACCGTGTTGATGATGCTGGCGGCGTTTGCCTTGCCGGGCTGTGAGGCCCGCCGGGCGGTCGAGAAGCAGGGGCGGATCGACGATTATATGGCCCGGGCGAACCAGTACCGCGAAGACGGCCTGGAGGACTCGGCCTTCGCGATGTTCGGCCAGGCGCTCCTGGAGAACCCACGCGTCGTTGGCGCCCACATCGGCATCGGCGACATCTACAAGGATCGGGGCGACTACGACAAGGCCTCGGTCCGCTTCGAGCTCGCCGCGGCGATCGAGCCGACCAACTACGACGCGCACTACAACCTGGGTGTCTGCAAGCAGGTCCTCGGCGACCTTCCCTACGCCATCAAGGCCTACCGCCGCGCGATCAACCTGGTGCCCGATTCCGCGGACGCGAACCGCGATCTTGCTTCGGCCTATCTCCAGGAGGGCAAGCCCGGCCTCGCACTGTCTTATGCTAAGCGTGCGACCGAGCTGGACAACGACTCGTTTGGCGCCTGGGCCAACCTCGGCTTTATCTACTCGCGAACCGAGCGGTTTTCAGATGCGATCGACGCGTTCCGCAGCGCCTCGGAGCTGGCGGGCAGCGACGACGATATCCAGCCGGTGCTGGTCGGCCTGGCCGACGCGCACATCCGCCTGGGCAACTACACCCGCGCGACCAACACACTCAACACCATCATCGCCACCAACCCAACCTCGACCGCGCACGAGCGTCTCGGGGTCTGCCTGTTCAAGCAGCGGATGTATGAAGACGCGCTGCGCGAGTTCAAGAAGGCCGTCGAACTGGACGGCAATGACACCGCCGCGCTCAACGGCCTGGGCGTCGCCTACATGACGCTCTACATCGAGGGCGGCCGGGACAACACCTACCAACGCGACCAGGCGATCAAGGCCTGGTCCAAGTCGCTGGACCTCAAGCCGGGCCAGCGGTCAATCATCGCGCTGGTGTCGCGCTACAGCGATATCTGATCAAGCCACGGCTATGATGGCCTGCGATGTCGCGTGAGATCGAGTTGTGGCGGGTGGTGGCCGGCGATGCTTCGCTCATCGAGCGGGCGGAGGCGGTCGATCCAGCCGATGTCGCCGCGATTACCAAGCTGCGGCGCGAATACCCGGCCGACGTCGTCTCTGTAGCCTTGTCCTTGGTGGCGGCCCGTGCCAAGGCGGCCGCCAAGTTCGGCGAGTTGAGTGAGCGATTGATCGCGGATGTCGCCGGGGTCGAGCAGGCCAGCAGCGCCGATGTCGCGGCGTATAAGGCACAACGGATCGCAATGCATCTAAATGATCAAGCGGCTGTCGCGGACCTTTGCTGCGGGATCGGCGGCGACAGCATGGCGCTGTCCTCGGCGGGATTGTCGGTCCTCGCGGTCGATCGCGACCCGCTGCGGGCCTGGATGGCCGTGCGCAACAGCACGCAGCGCACCCAGGGCGTGTGTGCCGACGTGGCTCGGCTCGGTATGAATGACCTGCCGATCCACCTGGACCCCGCGCGGCGGGACGAGCAGTCGGGCAAGCGGTCCTGGCGATTAGAGGACTACCAGCCCGGGACCGGGGTGATCGGTGCGTTGATCGACCGGTCGCCCGCCGCGGCGATCAAACTAAGCCCGGGTGTTGACCTTGAGGCGCTGCCCTGGCCCGGCGAAGTCGAGTTCATCAGTGATCGTGGCCGGCTTGTCCAGGCCATGCTCTGGTGCGGAGGTTTCGCAGAGCATGATCGGCAAGCGACGCTGATCAACGGCGCAGACCGTCACCATCTCCATGGGCCCCCAACGGTGCCCAGCTACGCCCCCGCACAGCGATACCTGTACACCTTCGATGCTTCGGTTGAACGCGCCGACCTGATCGGTCAGTTGTCATCGAAGCTGGATGCCGCGGTGGTCCACCCCAGGCTTGGCCTGCTTACGAGCGAACGTGTGATCGACTCGCCCTGGGTCGTTGGGTTTGAATTGATCGAGCGGCTGCCCTGGCGGCCCAAACGGGTTAAGCAGTGGCTCGGCGCAAACGACGGCGGGCTGGCCGAAGTCAAAACGCGCGGCAAGGCGTGCGACCCCGACATCGAGCAGCGTCGGCTTCGCGGCAAGGGCGCGACACCCTACACGGTCTTTGTGCTGCGATTTGATACGAAGGTGCAGGCGTTGATCACGCGGAGAATTCAAGTTAGCACGAAGCGTTAGCGGGTGACCCAGGCTGGAGATCAGTCGGGTTACTCGCTTGCGCTTCGTGATCGGATTGTTTACCCCCGCTGGCTGAGCTGGTGCTGGTACTCGCGCAGCAGGCGCGAGCGTGTGATCATCCCGGTGACGTGCTCACGCGCATCGACGATCGGCAGGCTGGACACCTCGTGCTTGGAGAACATGTCGAGCACCACATCCAGCGTCTCGCCGGGGCGGACGGTCGGCAGGTCGGTCCGCATGAGTTCTGCGACGATCATCAGCGGCACCGCCTCGCGCTGCAACAGCGTCGTGCGGACATCGTCGCCGACCACCATGCCCTCGCACCGTCCCGCCTCGTCGCTGACGACGAAGTCGTTGACCGCGTGCTGCGAGGCAAGGTCGATCAGCCGCTGCGCGGGGTCGCTCTGAACCACCGACACCGCCTGCGAGACCGGCACGTCCGCGACGGTCATGCGCCGCAAGAGCGTCATGTCCGCGAGTTGCCCGAAGCGGATGCCCTTACGCCGAAGCAGGTCGGAGTAGATCGAGTCGCGGTGCAGGAACTGGGCGCAGGTCGTCGAGACGATCGCTACGAGCATGACGGGGAGGATGACCTTGTAGTCCTGCGTGATCTCGAAGACGAGCAGGAACGCGGTCAACGGGCAGTGCAGCGCCGCGGCGAGGACCCCGGCCATGGCGGCGAGTGCATAGGTCGCGGGCGTCGCGCCGGGGAAGATGCCGAGCTGACTGAGTGTGACGGCGAAGAGCCCGCCGAGTGCTGCCCCGATGAACAGGCTCGGCGCGATGACCCCGCCCGAACCGCCCGAGCCGAGCGTCAGCGCGGTGCCGACGATCTTGAAGACGACGACGGCGAGCAGGAGGAAGATGCTGAGCTGCGCGGCGCTGCCGTAGTTGACCGGGTCAAGCAGTGCTTCGATGACGGGGTAGCCGTTGCCCATGAAGACCGGCCGCTCGTAGCCGGTGACCTTTTCGAGTTGATCGCTGCCGGGCAGGATGCTTAGGAACAGCAGGCCCATCCCCCCGAGCAGCAGCCCGCCGACCGCGGGGCGGAGCCATGCGGGCAGGGGCATTTTTTGCCAGGCCTTGTTGCTTAGGCGCAGCGAACCGGCGAGCGCTAGGCCGGCGAAGCCGCACAGCAAGCCGAGCGCAAGGTAGGCCGGTGCTTCGGGGAGTTGGAACTGGTAGTCGTGCAGTTCTTGCGGGACGCTGAAGAGTGCCTCGGTGATGGCGTTGGAGCCGGCTTCATGGCCGTGGTACCACTCAAGGGACTGCTGCGCGACGGCCGTGCCGAACACCGCGGCGACGACGATCGGCATAAAGGTCCGCACCGAGAAATCACGGAGGATGACTTCAAGGACGAACAGCACCCCGGCGATCGGTGCGTTGAAGATGCCTGCCGTGGCGGACGCCGCGCCGCAGCCGATGAGCGCGGGCACGTGTTCGGGCTTGATGTGCAGCTTGTGGGCGATGACCGAGCCGAGCGACGAGCCGATGGAGATGATCGGCCCCTCGATACCCGCCGACCCGCCTGAGGCGAGCGTCGCGGTCGCGGTGACGGCCTTGTTCGCGCCGACGTTGGCCTTGATCTCGCCCTTGTTGCGGGCCAGGGACTCGATGACTTCGGGCACGCCGTTGATCACGCCCGACTTGGTCAGCTTGAACTGGATGAGCCCGACGATGAGCCCGCCGGCCGCGGGGATGGTCAGGAGCAGCAGGCCGCTGCGGAGCGTGATGCCGCTTTCCGAGCCCTGCTGCAACGCAAACAACCCGGTGCCCGCCGCTTCAACGACGGTCACGAACACCGCCGCGACCAGCCCGCCGATCGCGCCGATGAGCGCGGCCAGCGGCATGAGGAACCAGTCCGGCGAGAAGCCAGCGGCCTGCCGTATTCGGCTTAAACCTCGGCTGAGTTTTCGCAGCACGTCTGCCATCCGCAGAGTTTAGGTCAGTCCGCCAGCAGGTGTTACTCCGCGGTGCGCGGCTGCGTATCGCTGGCGTTCGGTTGTGCTTGGCGGTTAGCTTGGTTCTGCCTGCGGTAGTAAGCCTCGGCGACGCGCACGCGGTCGATCGCCTGGGCCATGCCGATCCCGATGCTGACCCCGATGAGCCCAGCCGACGCCCAGTGGATGGGCATGGCGAACATCGGCCCGGTGATCTCGCCGCGTTGCCAGCGGAGGATGAGGTCGTCCGCCGAAGCCGAGCCGTGCAACACCGCCCCGAGCGCATAGGTCGCAAAGCCGACGGCCAGCGGGCTCAGCAGCAGGTACACGACATTGCCTGTTGGCAGGATGAGCCGGGCACACAAGCCAGCGATGACGAAGGAAAGCAGGATCGAGCCGATGACCTGCCCGGTATCGGGCGTCTGCATCAGCACTTTGCAGAGCACAAAGGCCAACGCCGCGCAGAGCAGGCCCGCCATACCCGGCCGGACATGCAGCACAAAGCGTGGTGTGTCGTCTTCCTCGATCGGCATCTGCGATGAGAACGACGTCTTGAGTTTCCTCGGCACCAACGCGCCGCGGATGCGGATGCGGTACCTCCGTAGCAGGAACATCATCAGGCACCACGCCAGCGCCCAGAGCGCCATCTCGACTTCCAACTGCATGAAGATCGATCCGCCGCTGGGCTTGCCGCGTGGGCGATCCGCCTGCCGCCAGATCAACCCGGTCATCGATCCGCCGTTGGCCGCGAGGATCATCAGCGCGAAGCCGATCGTGAACACCCCCGACAGCGGGTTGCCCGACGAGGAGACGTACAGCCCCAGCAACAGGGCCGGCAGCCCAGCAAACAGCAGCCACACGCACGCCCAGACCACGCCGACCCGCGCATCCAGCAGCGACAGCCCCGGCGAGCCATCCGCAGCGGTCAGCACCGGCAGCACCGGCAGCAGGCACAGCGTGCTGATGACCATTGCGGCCAGCATCAACAGCCGCTGGGTAATCGTTGGAAGCATCCGCGGATTCTACCTGCTCGGTCGGGCTCTGTCGTGGCGAGAAACCCTGCATGTCAGCCGGCCTTGCCTGTAACATAGGACGTTTTGAAGGACTCCTTCCCGATAGTGTTCCCCCAAGAGAGGACCCCACCCATGGCCAAACGCGTGATCACTATGACCGCCCTGTTCGCGGTCTTCGCCTTCTTGTCCGTTGCTGCCGCGACGAGCGCCTTCGCCTGCAAGAAGTGCGCGAAGCACAACACTTCGACTGAGAGTGGCGTGAAAGAAGCCCCGCACAACACCGCCCCCGAGGGGTGGACCGCGCTGTTCAACGGCAACGATATCGACGGCTGGGTCAAGAAGTCCGGCTTCTGCCCCTATGAAGTCAAAGACGGCGTCATCACCGGCACCACCGCCAAGGGCTCAGGCAACACCTTCCTCACTACGCCTAACGAGTACGGCGACTTCGAACTCAAGTTCGACACCTTCCTGCACGACGCGGGCCTGAACTCCGGCGTGCAGATCCGATCTCAAGTCGTCAAAGAAGGCAAGCACGGCGGACGCATCGGCGGCCCACAGGTCGAGATCGCATCCAACGGCAACTCCGGCTTCATCTATGGCGAAGCCTCCACCCGACGATGGATGACCGAAAACGTCAAAGAGCTCAACCACAAACACTTCAAAGTCGGCGAGTGGAACACCTACCACATCATCGCCAAGGGCAACACGATCACCACGACCATCAACGGCCATGAGATCGCCACCACCGTCCTGCCCGACGATTTCCAAGAGAAGTTCGCCAAGGGCGTCATCGGCCTACAAGTCCACAGCGTCAAAGGCGACCCCAACTGGAAAGTCTCCTGGCGGAACATCTATATCAAAGAG
>JAHQVV010000127.1 GCA_019634195.1 Phycisphaeraceae bacterium
ATCGAGAAACAGGCCCAGAAGTACGCCTACCGACGCGAGGTGCTGGTCACCGGCCTGCGCAAGCTCGGCTGGGAGGTCGATACGCCCCGTGCCTCGATGTTCGTCTGGGCCAAGGTCAACCCCAAGCACCTCGAACCATATAACGGGTCGACCAACGACTTCTGCCTGGCGATGGTCGAGCAGGCCGACGTCGCGCTGACGCCAGGCGCCGCGTTCGGCGCTCGTGGCGAGGGTTATGTCCGCATGGCCCTGGTCGAGAACGAGCAGCGTATCCGCCAGGCGCTGAGGCAACTCGGCAAGGCCCTGCACCTGCCCGCGACGACGGTGGGCTAGGTTAACATCGCCAAACCTTTGCGGCCGAAAATGATGAGTATGCCAAATCCCGCACGCCTCGCCCACCACCTTGGCCCGACGCTGGCGCTTGTCCTTCTTGCGTTATTCGTCTGCGGGTGCTGCGTCCCTTCGCAGACGCTCGATCCGCCCTATCCCAGCGGCCTTGAACGCTACGCCTGGCCCACGCTAGATGGCCAGCCGCCGGTTGTGATCGCGCACCGCGGCAAGTCGCAGTTCTTCCCCGACAACACGCTCATTGCTTACCAGTGGGGTGCCCAGAGTGGCGACTATGTCGAAACAGATATCGTCCTGACCAAGGACGGCGTTCCTATCTGCCGCCACGACCTGTACCTGAGCAAAACAACTGATGTCGCGGCGCGCCCCGAGTTCGCCGACCGCAAGCGCAAACTCGGCAACAAGACCGACTGGTTCGTGATGGACTTCACACTGGACGAAATCAAAAAGCTACGCGCCGTCCAACCCGTCGCCAACCGCGACCAATCCCACAACGGCCAGCACACGGTCCCCACGCTTGCCGAACTATTCAGATTGATGGCCAATCTCCGCCGCAACAGCGGCCGGGACATCGGGGTTTACATCGAGATCAAGCAGCCCGCCGCCCACCGCCGTGCGGGCATGGACCTCACCGCCGCGATCATGGACGTGCTCGAGCGGCACGAAGCGGAGCACGGCCCGATGCGTGTCGTCTATCAGAGCTTCGACCGCAGCGAGGTCGAAAGGCTCACCGCGATCACCGACCGGCCGGTCTCGTGGCTGGTTTCGAAAAAAATTGACCTGGACGACTTGCCCAGGGGCATCGTCAGCCTTGGATTGAAGAAGGACCTGGTTGAAATTGAAGACGGCCGATCCATCCTCGTCGATGCCGCCCACGCCAAGGGGCTTGCTGTCAATTGCTGGACATTCCGCCAGGACCGCCCGCCGCCAGGCCAGAAGGGATCAGAGATCGCTCAATACCTACGCGCGGGCGTCGACGGCGTGATCTGTGATTTCCCATCCTCGGGCGCGGCGTCCCGCGAAGTGCTGGCAGGCGAACTCCCCGAGGTTCAACAGGAAAAAGTGAAACCGCTCTCTCAGCGGGTACGCGAGAAGAGCCCGCGTCGGTTCATCCGTTCTTATTGAGAAGCCAAGGCTCATGCCGCCGCGTGGCCATCGTCGCCCTCTGAACGCAGCCGACGCAGCACCTGGCCGAACACATCATCTTGGTCGACCTGCGGCCGCGGCTCTTGCGGCATCCCGCCATCTTCCGTGGGCGTGACGATGTCGACCTCGATCACCTCTTCGTCCTGCTCCCCCGTAGCGCGCGTCTCGATCTCGGGCTGCACCGTATCGGTAAGTTCATCCAGGTCGTAGTCGTGCGAGGTGCTGGCGGAGGTTTGCATCGCCTGGGCGATCTCGTCGGCGTCGCCGAATGTCTCGGCTAGCAGGTCCTGCGTCTGCTGCAACAGGGCCCCGGCCTTGGCGAGCATGTCCTGCATCTCGTTCTGCGCGCCGTCGACGCGCTCTTCGAGTTGATCGAGGCGTTGCGTCAGGCCGCGGATCGACTTGGTAAAGCTCTCATCGATCCGGCCCATCCACTGGTCGTAGGTCTGCAGCGACTTGGCGACATCGTCCTGAACCTGCTCGCGGAGGATTGCCTGCTGGCCGTTGATCTCATCGAGGATCTTCTGGTGCTGCTTGAGCCGGGCGTCGGCGGCTTCGAATAGCTGCTGGCCGAGCTTGACGCGCTGGGTCGCCTGCTGCTGGACCTTTTCGAGGGCGACCGCCTGCTGCTCGACCGACAAGGGCCGACGGGGCATCTTCGCCAGCAGTTCGGCGGGTGACGGGCCTTGAGGCTTGGTCTGCTTGGGTCGCGGGTCCATGCGAGCGGTTCCTGAGAGACAACTGGGGAGACAGGGTGAATATCGACCGCGCCGGGCCGACGCCTGCACAATCCCCGCGGTTGGCGATACGCTATCGCTATGAAACTCGACGAATTGTTAACGGCGTTCAGAGCGGTTGCCCCCGAGCACTTGGCCGAGGATTGGGATCAGGTCGGCGTGCATCTGGCGGGTAACGGCAAGCCGATCAAGAAGGCCCTGCTGTGCATCGACCTGACGCCCGCCGTGCTGGACGAGGCGATCGAACAAAAATGCCAGCTGATTATCGCCTACCACCCGCCGATTTTCCACCCACTCAAGCGCCTGGCGGACCGGGACTGGAAAGAAAAGATGCTGGCGCTGGCGGTGCGAAAGGGCATCGCGGTGTACAGCCCGCACACGGCGCTGGATGCGGTGAGACCGGGGATGAATGATTGGCTGTGCGACGGGCTGGGCAAGGCGATCGTGCGTTGGTCGATCGGCGTTCCACAGGATGGCCCAAGCGGCAAGTCAAAGGTCGTCGTCTACGCACCCCGCGATTCGGCGGCTCGCGTCCGCGCAGCGATGATCGAATCCGGGTGTGGGTTCATCGGCAATTACAGCGATTGCTCTTTCAATGTTGATGGCGTGGGCACGTTCAAAGGCGGCGAAGGAACCAACCCCGCAATCGGCACGGTTGGGAAGCTGGAGTTGGTCGAAGAGACACGGATCGAGATGATCTGTTTCGACAGCATGATCGGCGAGGCCTTGCAGTCGATTCAACAGGCTCACCCGTACGAAGAACCCGCGATCGATGTCTTCCAGTTGTATTCACCGACACCGCCGGAGGACGAGTGGCAGACGCCAGGTCGACTCACGATATTAAAAAACCCGATCAGCGCCGAAACGCTAGTGAAAAGAATCAAAAAAACGCTCGGCCTCAACAAGCTCAAGGCGTCCATTCCGCCGAACTACGGTACGCCTGAATACCAGCCCGACAAATACCTGCCGGGCAAACTGATGAAGATCGCTGTGTGCGTCGGGGCGGGCGGCTCACTTTTTGAAAAGCCGCTCGCCGATGCCGACGCCTATATCACCGGCGAGATGCAGCACCACCAGATCCTGGACCTGTACCAGAAGGGCAAGGTCGTCATCCTCGCCGGACACACCAATACCGAGCGGCCGTTCCTGGGCCGATACCGCGACCGGCTGATCGAGGCGGGCGGCGACAAGGTGGACTGGCTGATCAGCGAGGCGGACCAGGCCCCGATGGCGATCGTCTGAAGCCGTCGAGCAACGCCTCGACGGGCGGATCAGAGCGGGCTGTCCGTCGAGGCGTTGCTCGGCGGCTTGGCAGAGCGGCTTCCCCCCGCTACACTATTTGGCTCGACTCCCGTCGCCCGCCTCGGATCGGCCGCGTTGGCCGCAAGCAGGGGGGCTACCAACCCACGACGGAATCTATCGCCATGAGCCAGTTCTCCGGTTTCAGCTCGACCCCGCCCAAGAAGGTCATCTTCACCTCCTCCAACGGCACCGTCTACTGCGACTACAAGCAGTCCGAAGACCTCCGCCGGTTCCTCACGCCCAACGGCAAGATCCAGAGCCGCAAGAAGACCGGCCTCAACGCCCGAGAGCAGCGTATGGTCGCCCAGGCCATCAAGCGTGCCCGCTACCTCGGCCTGCTGCCGTACACCTCGGCGACGCTCTAGGCCTACGCCAACCAAGCAAACACAGCGAAACCCACGCTCATCGAGCGTGGGTTTTTTTCAGAGGAACCGCGCCCGATCCGCCTCGGTCGGCAGCCGGCACGCCTCCCGCTTGCCGAACCAGCGGTAACGTCGTTTGGCGATGAAGTTGTACACCGCGTCGCGGAACGGCCGCGGAACCAGTATGAATGGCCAGAGCAGCCGGATCGGCCCACGCAGCCGGCGGTAGACCCGCAGCGTCGCGGTGGAACGCAGGTAGGCCCGCCCCGACTCGATCAGCACCATCGACGATAACGCTTGCGTGTCGATGCCTTGCTCCACAGCCAACGCCGCGCCAGCCTCGGACTGGAGTGACGCGAAGCGGAATTGGTCTGCCGGGTCGTGCTCGATGATGTAGTTGACGCTGGCATTGCACAGGTTGCAGACACCGTCGAACAGGATGATGGCTTGGGGGTGATCTTGCATTTCGTAGGATTCTAGGCCGCCCGGCCCTCAACCTAACAAATGCTGCCTACAATCGCCCTCCTATGGCTTTGACTGAAATATCGATCCGTGGCGCACGCGAGCACAACCTCAAGGGCATCGACCTGGACATCCCGCGCGATCAACTTGTGGTGATCACGGGGTTGTCAGGCAGTGGCAAGTCTACCCTTGCTTTTGACACGATTTATGCCGAGGGGCAGCGCAAGTACATGGAATCGCTTTCGGCTTACGCCCGGCAGTTCCTCGACCAGCTCCAGAAGCCCGACATCGAGTCGATCGAGGGCCTGCCGCCGACGATCGCCATCGAGCAGCGGTCCGCCTCGCACAACCCCCGCTCGACGGTGGCAACGACGACCGAGATCTACGACTACCTGCGACTTTTGTTTGCTCGCGCCGGCCAGCCGCGCTGCTGGCACGTCGATCCGAAGACGAAAAAGACCTGCGGCAAGCCGATCGAGTCGCAGTCGGCGACGATGATTATCGACCACGTGATGGCCCTGGACGAGGGCACACGGCTGATGGTGCTCGCCCCGATTATCCGCGGCAAGAAGGGGCACCACAAGGAGGTCTTCGAGGCGATGATCCGGCAGGGGTTCGTCCGCGCTCGGGTCGATGGCGAGATCATGGACCTGCGCGAGGTGACGAGCAAGAAGGCGGGCACGCCCTTTACGACGCAGAAGCAGCGGTACCAGAAGCACACCATCGAGGCGGTGGTGGACCGGATCGTTGTACGAGGCCAAGGGGGCGGGGGACAGGGTACGGGCGAAGACAAACAACCCGAACCCGATGCCTTAAGAACCCGAGTCGCCGATGCCGTGGAGTTATCACTGAAGCTGGCCGACGGGCTGGTCGTGATCGCTTCGCAAACCCCAGACCCCAAACCCAAGACCCCAGACCCCACCTGGTCCGATGCGCTGTTCAGCGAGAACTACGCGTGCCCGGAGCACCCGGAGTATGCGCTGGAGGACCTTGAGCCGAGGCTGTTTTCGTTCAACTCGCCGTACGGGGCGTGCCCGAGCTGTTCGGGGCTGGGGACGGTTTTTGAGTTCGATGAGGAGCTGGTCATCGCCGACCACGCGCTGTCGCTGAGTGAGGGGGCGATCGAGCCCTGGCGGAAGAACGGCAAGCGGATGAACATCTTCTACAACCGCCTGATCAAGAAGTTCTGCAAGGCCTTCGGCGTCGATTCAGACGCGTCGTACAAGTCGCTGGGCAAGCCCATCAAGCGCGTCCTGATGCACGGCACCACCGAGCGCGACGAGAAGAAGTATGGCAGCAGCTTCGAGGGCGTCATCCCCAACCTGCAACGCCGATTCGAATCGACCGACTCCGAGTTCGTCAAGCACCGGCTGTCGGCCTACCTCAGCGAGTCGAGCTGCGAAAAATGCGGCCGAGCGCGTCTACGCCCCGCGGCGCTGAACGTGTTCCTCGAGTCGGGCAAGGGCAGGTCGCTGAAACGCTCGAACATCCACGATGTCACGTCGATGACGATTGAGGAAGCCGCCGACTTCTTCGCGTCGCTGAAGCTGAGCAAGGAGGGCTTGCAGATCGCCGAGCCGATCCTCAAAGAGATCCGCGCCCGCTTGGGCTTCATGCTCAGCGTCGGGCTCGGGTATCTGAACCTCTCGCGCAACACCGGATCGCTCTCCG
>JAHQVV010000128.1 GCA_019634195.1 Phycisphaeraceae bacterium
GAGATCGGCCAGACCCTCTCGCGGATTGCGGGCCACGCTGTTGAGCCGTTGTTCGTCCCGCACCTGCTGCCGGTGGACCGCGGCATCCTCGAAACGATCTACCTGGAGCCGCACGACCCGGACGTCGCGGAGGATGAGTTGATCGAGGCGTTTGTCGACGCGTACGGCGGCGAGGCTTTTGTGCGTTTGCGCGACACCCCGCCAAACATCAAGCACGTCGTGGGCACGAACTTCTGCGACCTGAGCGTGCGCCTGGCGACCGTCGGCGATACGAAGACGGTCGTCGTCTTCGCCGCCGAGGACAACATGATTAAGGGTGCCTCCGGCCAGGCGATCCAGAACATGAACGCGGTCTTCGAGCTCGACGAAACACTCGGCCTGCTCTGATCGTCTCTAAGACCGCGCACGGGTATCCTGTACCCAACCACCTGTGTGAGGGAGAGTTCTATGCCGCGTTGTTTCCTGTTGTCATGCCCTTTGTTTGTTGGCCTTCTTTACGTGACGCTGTCCTGCGCGACCGCGGCCGAGAAGCCCAAGGCACCCGCGCTGGAGCACGAGCCCGGCACGACCAAGGGCGTTGTCGATATCGACAACTTCAAGAAGCCCGACACCGCGAAACAACTCGTGAGCAAGAAGGGCTACGACCTCGTGCCCAACACCAAAGAGCCGACCAATTGGAAATTCGAGGACGGCGTACTGACCGCCTCGCATATCTGGGACGGCCTGCTCACAAAGGAGCCCTACGCCGACTTCCTCATGCATGTCGAGTTCAACGTCAATAAGGGCAATGACCCCAACCCCGAGAAGAACGGCAACTCCGGCATCTACATCCAGGAACGTTACGAGCTTCAGATCCAAAACGCGTATGGGATCCCCGAGGAAGAGTTTAAGCCGTCCTACGGCGGCAGCCTCTACCGCATGAAGAAGCCCGACAAGTTGGTCAGCAAGCCGCACGGCCAGTGGCAGGACTACCTCATCGTCTTCCGCGCTGCGCGTTTTGATGGCGATAAGAAGACCGAGAACGCCCGTATCACCGTCTACCACAACGGCACACTCATCCACGACGACTTCGAGATGAAACGCAAGACCGGCGCTGGCCGAAAAGAAGGCCCCGACCCGCGCCCCATCCTGCTGCAGGGCCACGCCAACCCTGTGAAGTTCCGGAACATCTGGATCCAGGCACTGGATTTGAAATGATGCTCGTGATGTGTCGCGTCGCCCGCTAAACGTCAATCCATTTTTGCATTGCTGCAGTACGTCCTGCACAGGTCGTCCTCGTGGCACAGCGCGTGACGCGCTTTGCAGGCCGCGCGGCCGTGATAGATCAGCAGGTGCGAGAGCATGCACCAGTTCTTGCGGGGGAACAGGGCCATGAGGTCGCGTTCGATCTTCTTCGGGTCGTCGTGTTTAGTCAGGCCCAAGCGTTTGGCGATCCGGCCGACGTGGGTATCGACGACGACGCCGGTGTTGATGTTGAACGCGTTGCCGAGGACGACGTTGGCGGTCTTGCGTGCGGCCCCCGGCAGCTCGATCAGCTCTTCCATGGTCTGCGGCACGACCCCGTCGTGTTTCTCGACGAGCAGCTCGGCCATGGCTTTGAGGTTCTTGGCTTTGTTCCGCCAGAAGTTGACGCGGTTGACGAGCGACTCGATCGTCGCGAGGTCGGCCTTGGCCATCATCTGCGGCGTGGGCAGCTTCGCGAAGATGCCGGGCGTGACCTTGTTGACGAGCACATCGGTGCACTGCGCGGACAGGATCGTCGCGACGAGCAGCTCGAAGGGGTTGGAATGGATCAACGCGCAGTGCGCATCGGGGTACTTATCTTGCAGCTTCTTGTAGATCCGTGCGGCCCGACGGCGCTCGGCTTCGGGGGCCTTAACGAGCTTGGGCTCAGGCCTTTTCCGCTTCGTGTTTTTCTTTTTGGTCGACTTCTTTTTCGCCATCGCCAGATTGTAAGGGCACATCGGCGGGGCGTCGGCACCAAGGGGAGATGGTCAGTGCGAGCAGCCCCGCAAGCCATGCGGCACCAACGATCTTCTCGGATTGCTGGTGCATCGCTTCAAACGCGTCGCGTCTTTGATCGAGTTGGACGGGTGTCGCGGCCGTGTCGTACATGCCGGGCCAGGCGGCGTTCATTTGTCGGGTCAGCTTTGCGCCGTAGAGCATGCACAGCAAGCAAAAAACGAATGCTACGAAGCGTAAGCCGGAGACTTTGCCGCTGCCCTCCAGGCGGTAATGACAGACCAGCTTGATCAGGGCGCCGCCGATTCGCGCGAGGAGCGCGACGCCGAGCAGTATCAGCGCGACCGTACCGCCGACCACGAAGAGGTCCTGGCCGATGTAGCCCGCGACCGCGTCATTGCTGTGCTTGGCGAACTGGGGATCGTTGAACGGCGCGGTGCCGGGTGAAGCATCAATCGCGCGTGCGCCGCGGAAGGTGAGGATCACCGATAGCACCATCGCGCCGGTGAGCCCGAGGAACAGGCCCATAGCCACGGTCCAGAGCGCTTCCGTGGCCTTCGCGATGTGAGTGGTATTACGCGTCATGATTCCTGTTCTTCCACTATTTCGCTCTGCCACTGCCGCAGCAGATCGAACGCCTCGATCGGGCTGAGGGCGTTCAGGTCGGTGCTCGTGAGCTTCTCCATCACCGGGTGCGGCAGGTATTCCTTGAACAGCGACATCTGCGGTGGCGGGGCTGCAGCTTTTGCCGCTTGCGGCTTAGCGCTCGCGCTCTTCACCGCGAGGTCGGCGAGCAATTGATTGGCGCGTGTGATCACCGCATCGGGGATCCCCGCGATTTTCGCGACATGGATGCCATACGAGCGGTCCGCTGCGCCCGGCGCGATGCGGTGCAGGAAGACGATCTCGTCCTGCCACTCGCGTACCGTCACGCTCAGGTTTGTCACGCTCGGCAGCCGCTCGGCCAAGGTCGTGATCTCGTGGTAGTGCGTGGCAAACAAGGTGCGCGGCCCCGCTTGTTTTTCGTTGCCTGCCAAGTGTTCGGCAATCGCCCACGCGAGGCTCAACCCATCGAGCGTGCTCGTGCCGCGGCCGATCTCGTCGAGGATCACCAAGCTGCGGTCGGTCGCGTGGTGGCAGATGTTGGCCGTCTCGGTCATCTCGACCATGAAGGTGGACTGGCCCGCATGAAGCTCGTCGTTCGCGCCAACGCGGGTAAAAATGCGATCCGTCAGCCCGACCACGGCCGAGTCGGCGGGCACGAAGCAACCCGTATGCGCGAGCAGGGTGATCAGCGCGGCCTGGCGGATGTACGTCGACTTACCCGCCATGTTCGGGCCGGTGATCAGGGCGAGGGTGTGCGCTTCGTCATCGCTGCCAAGCCGTAGATCATTGGGCACAAACGAATCGCCCAACAACTCGTCAAGCACCGGGTGTCGGCCCGCCTCGATCTGCAGGACCGGCTGGTCTACAATCGTCGGCTTGACGTAGTTCGCCCTCGCAGATCGCTCGGCGAAAGCGCCGAGCACGTCCAACTCCGCGACCAACTGCGCAAAGCCGTGCAGCGACGCCATCTCGCCCGCGCCTTGTTCGCACAGCGCGGTAAACAGTGCTTGCTCTCTCGCGACGGCACGCGACTCGGCGCTGAGGACTTTGCCCTCGAACTCTTTGAGGTCTTGGGTGATGAAGCGTTCCGCGTTCTTGAGCGTTTGCTTGCGCGACCAGCTGTCCGGGGCCTTGTCTTTGTTCGCGGCACTGAGCTCGATGTAGTAGCCGAACACCTTGTTGTAGCCGACCTTGATGTGTGGCAGGTCGTGCTCCTCGGCGAGGCGTGCCTGGTACTGGGCGAGCCAGGCGTGGCTGTCGCGTTGCAGCGAGCGGGCTTCGTCGAGCTCGGCGTCGTGGCCGTCGGCAATGAGCCCGCCTTCGCGCAGGTGGGCAGGGGGCTGGTCGATGCAGGCACCGAGGATCGTCTCGGCTAGCGGCTCGAGGATCGCGAGCAGCTGGGCCGCGCGGTTGTGATACGCCGACTGATTGGGCCGATCAGTGAGGACGTCCTGCACGGCCTTGGCCTGCCCGGCGCTGCGGCCCAACGCGACCAGGTCGCGTGGCGTGGCCCGGCCGACCGCCAGCCGTGCCGCGATGCGCTCGATGTCCTGCACCGGGTCGATCGCTTCCTTGAGTTCGCGCCGGAACCGGCTGTCGTCGACCATCGCCTGCACGACGCCTTGCCTTTGCTCGATCCCGCCGCGGTCCGACAGCGGGTAGCACAGCCAGTGGCGCAGCAGGCGTTTGCCCATCGCGGTGTTCGGCGCGCTCGGGCCCTTGAAGACGCCCAGCAGCGCCCCGTCGGTCGAGCCCGTGCGGAGGGTGCGGTCGATCTCGAGCGAGCGCAGCGAGGTCGGGTCGATGACCAGGTGCTCGTGTCGGGCGAAGCGTTTGGGCGGGCGGAGGTGCGCGAGTTGTTTTGGTGTGCCGCTGGCCTCTTCGCCGCTGCGCTGCGTCTCGCCGAGGTATTGCAGCACTGCGCCTGCTGCGGTGAGCGCGGGGTCGTCGTCGGCGAAGCCGAAGCCCGAGAGCTGCGCGACGCCGTACTGTTGTTTAAGCGCCTCGGCCGCTTCATCAATCCGGAACTGCCAGCTCGGTCGGCCGGTCGCGCTGCAGCCGAGCTGCTGCTTGAGGTGTTCGATGCGCAGGGGCGCATCACCCGTCGCGGTGTCGCAGTACAGCAGCTCGCTCGGCGCGATGCGGGCGAGCTCTTCCTCGGCCTGTTCTTCGTCGAGCGTCGCGACACTGAACGACCCGGTCGACAACTCCAGCCAGGCGATCGACGCCTGTGCGCCGTCGCTGCCTTCCTGGTGGTGGTAGACAATCGAGGCGAGTGGGTTCTCCGCCCCCTCTTCCAAGAGCGACTCGTCCGTGAGTGTTCCGGGGGTCATCACGCGTGTCACGTCCCGCTTGACCACGCCCTTGGCCTCTTTCGCGTCTTCGACTTGCTCGCAGATCGCCACGCGGTGGCCCGCCTGGATCATCTTGCGGAGGTACCCCTCGACGCTGTGGTATGGCACGCCGGCCATCGGCACGCCCTCGGTCCGCTGAGTCAGCGTGATGCCCATCGCCTTGTGCGCGAGCACCGCGTCTTCGTAGAACATCTCGTAGAAGTCGCCCATGCGGAAGAACAGCACGCAGCCGGGGTGCTGCTTCTTGAAGTGCTTGTACTGCCGCATCGCGGGGGTGTCTTGTTTGGGCTTCGCCGGTTTTTTTAGCGATTTGCCTGTCGACGCCTTCTCTCCGGTCGCGGCCGTGCTGGTGGTCGGGGTGGCCATTCGTTCAGTTTAAAGGATGGCTTGGTTTCGTGTCTGACGCTGCTTGGGGTTGCTCAAGTCATCTTTAGCCGCCAAGCCGCTAAGGAAGGCGGGTTTGATTTAGCCACAGAAAGGCTCAAGAAGGACAAAGGAAAACCACCTCTTATTGTTCCTTTTGTCTATTTTTGTGGCCAACTGCCTTGCTGCCTTCCTTGGCGAACATGGCGCCTTCGCGGTCAAATCAATCGGCTCGGTGATCTCTCAAATGGATTAGGTGATTGGTCGGCGGTCTGTCCCGCGTGTTCCGTTTTTAACGCTTCCGCGCTTCAGATTTCGGCTGCTTGCCGTACAATCACGCATCCCGCCAGGCTCCTCGTCCGATCCTCGCAGTACACACACCTGTTTTGCCCCCACCCGGACACGATTTGCCTCTGAACCCTCACACCTGGCTGCCGACCACGAAGAAGCAGAGCGTGCTGGTGTACGCGCTGAACGTGCTGCTGCTGCTGAACCTCACGGTGATCGTGGTCATGCTGACCGGCACAGCGGAGCCGGCCCGCGAACAGGCCAGCGCGCCGCAGCGCGAAGCCGGCGATGACTTGGATCGGCCCACGGTGTTGCTCCCGCAGTCGGGGTCGCCTGACCAACCCGTTGTTTCGAGCCCGGCACCCGAGCCGGTACCCCTGACACAAGTGTCCGCCGAACCATTCGTTCTGGCCGGTACGCCGACCGAGCCCGAGCAGACTGAACCGACACAAGGCAAGCCGGTTCAGCCCGAGCCCGCGCAGGACGACCCGCCGGTGACGTTCTTTGGGGTGGGGCTGGACTAAACGCTTTAGCGATTGTTCGGGCGGTACCAAACGCTTCGCGAGCTTACTAGCTTCGGCGTGCGGCTTGTTTCATGATCGTGCGCCAGCTTGGTCTGCCAGTTGATCGCCTGGGCGGTGGTCTTATCGATCGCCGGGTCGTACAGGAATCCTAAGCGCGATCAGCGGATTCATGCGTAAATAACGGTGTGTTCTCCTCTATACATCAAGTAGTCTCAGTACGGATTCCCTGTTTTTGGTTGAAAAACAGGGACCTTTTCGTTTTCGCAGGGAATCTGGGTGTTTAGGCGGTTGGTCGGCCGTTGTTAACGGCTGAAACACCGAGACTTACGACCGCTCATTTTCGAATTCCCTACTCGACTTAACAGGGAAGGAGCAGGGAATTAACAGGTGACAGATCGGTTGCCTGGGCATGATTCAGCGCTTCGTCGGTCGCACCGATTGCCGCGGCGATCGAGGTACAATCGGGCCGGGTTTCTAGAGGTGTTCCCAATTGTTGGCGCTTTGCCGATACTGCACTTACGTCTTTCGAGGGTTTCCGTTGAATCAGTGTTTCTATGTTTTGTTGTACCTCTTATTGGAGTGGTTCTCGGATCGCCGGGATGCCCAGTTGCGGTTCCTTCGGGAAGAAAACCAGATCTTGAGATCGCGGCTGGATCAATCGCGTTTGATCTTATCGCCCGAGGAGCGCTCGAGGTTGCTCGCGATCGGTGCTGAACTCGAACACCAAGTGAAGTCGTTGGTCAGCCTTGTCCAGTTCCGGACCTACCAGCGCTGGGTGAAGGAACAGCGCGAGGGCCGGGAAGTAGGGTGGGTCGGCCGCCCCCGGAAGATTGGTCAAGAGATTCGTGACCTCACCGTGCGGATGGCCAGGGAGAACCCCGGTTGGGGTTACTTGCGGATCGTGGGCGAGCTGCTCAAGCTGCGGTGTTCTGTCGGCAAGACCAGCGTTCGAAGAATCCTGCACGAGGAGGGAGTGTACCCCACGCGCCCGGATCGGTCGGGTCGGCCTGATTTCCAGCCATGGGACGCGTTCATCAAGCTGCACCTGAACACGCTGATGGCCAGTGATTTCTTCTGCAAGAACGTGTGGACGCCGCTGGGCAAGCGGCAGGCTTATGCGTTGGTATTTATCCACCTCGGCAGCCGCAAGGCCTGGGTGTCGCCGGCGACGTACCACCCCAACGAGGCTTGGGTACAGCAGCAGGCCCGGAACGTGCTGATGTGGCTCGAGGATCAAGGTCTTCAAACCACTCACCTGATCCACGACCGGGACACGAAGCTTACTGCGGGTTTTGATCGGCTGTTCCAATCGGCGAAGGTTCAGATCATCAAGTCGCCGGTGATGGCGCCCAATGCCAACGCGTTTGCCGAGTCTTGGATCGCGGCACTCAAACGCGAGTGTCTGGGCTACTTCGCCTGCTTCAGCCTCCGGCATGTCGACCACATCGTGCAAGCCTTCTCGCAATACTACAACGAGCACCGGCCCCATCAGGGGCTGGACAACCGGACCATTGGGCCGGCAGACAAGCCCAAACTGTCAGTGGCTCAAACAACGAACTCGGTTGGTCCAATCGGCTGCCGATCGGAACTCGGTGGGTTGCTCAAGCACTACTATCGGCGTGCAGCTTGAGTTGCCGATTCGCCGCGGCGTTTTTTTATCTTTCCATGTCAAAAAACTGATTGAGCTCATTGAGCTGGGCGATCATTCTATGCCGATCTGAAAACATGACTTGTCTTGTGCGATCGAGTGAGTAAATTGTTTTTGATCGAAGCTTATTCGATCGATTTTGGTCTGGTGCCAACATTATGGAGTAGACCGGCTCACACCGTGGCGCTCATGCCCTTTCGTTACCCGAAGGGATGTGCGTACGTGTGATACTGTGGACCATGTCGGCGAAGAACGTCATATAGGTCAAGAATAGTCATCATGTGGTCAATGAATGGCATTGGTGCGGGTGATTTTATCATTTATAGTTAGATAGATATCCATTATTTGATTTTGTCTGATATATCAGCCGCGACGTTCATTTCATTTTTTTCTTGCTGATGTCTTACGTTTGTGCCTTGACCAGTTTTGGTTTTCATCATCGATGCCACATCTCACGCCCACCAATTCGATGGAAGAACTTGTCGCGCTGTCGCGTCGGTATGGCTCTGATCCGGCGTACTGCCTTGCGGGTGGCGGCAACACGTCTTTGAAATCTGGCGATCGCTTGTGGGTCAAAGCGAGCGGTTGTTCGCTTGGCGAGATCGCAGCGGACGGCTTTGTCGAAATGGACCGCCACGCTTTGGCGGGCATGCTTGAGTGCGTCTATTCCGATGATGCGTCGGATCGTGAAGCCCAGTTTATAGAACGGATGATGTCGGCTCGTACCGAGCCGGCCAAAGGCCAGCGCCCAAGCGTTGAGACCCTCATTCATGAATTGATCCCCCGCCGATTCGTCGTGCATACCCACCCGGCCAAAGTCAATGCATTGACCTGTTGTGTCGGTGGTGAAGCCCTTGCTCAGTCGTGGCTTGGCTCTTCGGTGATCTGGCAGCCCTATGTCGATCCCGGCGTCACGCTTGCCCAGTCGCTCAAAGGCCGCTTGGCAAACGCGGAGGCTCAGGACGGCCCGATTGTTGTTCTTCTTGAGAATCATGGCCTGATCGTCGCGGCCGACTCCGCTCACGAAATTGATCAAGCGACGCAAGCCCTCATCGATTTGATCGATCGCAACGGGGCATCAATCGCTGCCGAAGGCTTCGATGGCCAGGCGTTCCCCGATTCATCGCAGTGCCTGGATGTGCATCAACGCGCCGCACAGCAACTGTTTTATGGCAACGTGGCCGTGTCCGAACGATCCGACGAAATCCGTGCCTTAACGGGTTCGGAAGGTGGCAGGGCAGCAGCATTGGCCGGACCGTTGACGCCAGACCAGATTGTTTATTGCCGGGCGATGCCGATGTGGATTGATTCGCCTGCGGATACAGCTTCTGAGGCGAAGGCGCAGTGGCACGAAGGTCTTGAGCGCTACGAAGCGGAGCACGGCGACAAGCCTTGGGTGGTATTGCTGGCAGGTGCCGGCATGGTCGCGATCCGCGAGTCGGAGGGGTTGGCCCAAACGACTTGCGATGTCTATTGCGACGCAGCGCAGATTTATCGCTACGCCGGCGCACTCGGTGGCGTGCAGCCGATGGCTCCGCGTGATGTTGCTTTTATCGAAAACTGGGAGGTCGAGTCTTATCGCCGGGCGGTTGCCGCTGGTGAATTGAGCCAATCGGCGTGATCTAGCGCGCCTGTATCAGGCGTCATTTTAGTGAGGAATACTTGTTGAGCTATGACATCCCTAGCCCGATCCCGCGGAAGCCGATCCTGCCGAGGACCGCGGTGCTCATCGCCAATGGCGACCTGCGCGACTCGGCGAACGCCAACTGCTGGCAGGCCCAACAAGAACTCGAGCGCGACGCCATCGAGGCCTTTGGCAAACTCGGCTGGAACGTCACCCGCGCCCACGGCGAGCGCGAAACGCCCGACGGCCCGCACGGATTCATCAACAGCCAAGCCTATGGCCGTGACGTCTTCGACACCATCCACCCCGATGCGCCGCTCGTGATTGCAGAGGCCGTCTGGCAGTACAGCCACCACGTCCTCCCGGGCCTGCTGCGGCACCGCGGGCCGATCCTTATCCTCGCCAATTGGTCGGGCACCTGGCCGGGCCTGGTCGGTGCGTTGAACCTGCGTGGCTCGCTCACCAAGGCCGGCCGCGATTATTCGCTCATCTGGGGCGAAGACTTCGCCGCCGAGTCGTTCTTGAGTCAACTCAAGCGGTGGTGCGAGTCTGGCAACATTGAGCATGACCTCTCGCACGTCAAACCGATCCAATCCGACGAACTGCCTAAGCCTGAGCGCGAACTCGGCCAAGCCCTCGCTAACCAGCTCCTGGACCACCCGGCGATCATGGGCGTCTTCGATGAAGGCTGCATGGGCATGTTCAACGCCATCATCCCCGACCACCTGCTCAATCCGACCGGTGTCTATAAAGAACGGCTCAGCCAGTCCGCGCTCTACTACGCCATGACGCAGGTCAGCGACGAACAGGCCCAGGCCGTCCGCGATTGGTACGACGCCAAGGGCGTCACCTTCCAGACCGGCCCGGACGACGTAACCGATCTCACCGATGCCCAGATCCTCGGCCAGTGCAAGATGTACATCGCCGCAGTCCGCATCGCTGACGAATACGGCTGTGACTGCATCGGCATCCAGTACCAGCAGGGCCTCAAGGATCTCGCTCCCGCCTCCGATCTTGCCGAGGGCACGCTCAACTGCGCCGACCGCCCGCCGGTCACCCGCGCTGATGGCAGCGTCATCCGCGACGGCCAACCGATTACTCACTTCAACGAAGTGGACGAGTGTGCCGGGCTTGACGGCCTGCTCACCCAGCGCGTCTGGGACGCTATGGGTATGCCCGGCGACAACACCCTGCACGACCTGCGCTGGGGCGATGTCGACGCCTCCGGCACCACCGACCAATACGTCTGGGTCTTCGAGATCTCCGGCTCGGTCCCGCCAACCCACCTCATCAATGGCTGGGCCGGCGTGACCAGCGAACGGCAACCCCCGATGTACTTCAAGCTCGGCGGCGGCACGATCAAAGGCATCAGTAAGCCCGGCGAGTTCGTCTGGAGCCGCATCTATGTGCAGGACAACGCCCTGCACATGGACATCGGCCGAGGCGAAGCGATCGAGCTTCCGATTGAAGAGACCCAACGCCGCTGGGACGCGACGACCTCGCAGTGGCCGATCATGCACGCGGTGACCTACGGCGTGTCACGCGACCAGATGATGGCCCAGCACCAGTCCAACCATATTCAACTTGTCTATGCCGACGCCGCCGAGGCTGCTGACCGCGCCCTGGCCGCGAAGTCAGCGATGGCGCTGGCGTTGGGGATTCAGGTCAACCGCTGCGGCACGGGCAAAGAAACCGTCAACATCAACGAACAAGCGGTTGAGGCGTCCCTCAGCCATGCTGGCAAGAACAAACGAGGCCCGGTCGTACCGGCTTCGTAAACGACTCACTTATTTCGCGGCCAAGGCTGTCGACTTGGTTTTTCACCCCTAGGAGGTTTCACCATGAAACAGTATCTACTCATCGCATCACTCGCATCACTCGCATCATTCGCAATCGTCGGCTCGGCCAACGCCGGCATCGTCGTGCATGGCAGCACGACGGCGTACCAGGAATCAAATAAGGACTGGCTTACCGCTGGGACGAACGACATTGATGGCAACGGTGGCTTAGGCACTGATGGCTTCCTATTCTTCGGTGACGGAAGCGCCGACACAAATCAGGAAACTGGCCAAGCATTTGGAACCGATGTTCGCTCAACCCCGACGTATGTGTCGGGTTTCGCTGCCGGCGCGAATTTCGCCAGTATCGCGGATGATGTAAATGGTTACGGTATATACGATGACCCCATCGCGCTCGACGGTACGGACGCGCTTGGTGGCATTGCTGTGGCTACCGGCGGTACTGCAGGTACTAACGTTGAGATCGTGACGTTCACTATCTCGGGGCTTGATGCGGGTGTGACCGTGCGCGTCGGGGTGCTCTCCAACGTCGACAATCAGGCTAACGGCCGATGGGACCCCACATCGATCACGCTCAGCGACGGCATCAATTCAGCTACCGTGGGCGACCACGACTCAAGCCCGCTCCCCAACGCACCCGGCCAAACCGATTGGGTCTTTTTCGATATCGATGCCGATGGCACGTACGCCGTATCCGGCACGAAGCGACTGAATACGCAAGGGGCCCATATTGCGGGCCTGACCTTTGACTCGGTCCCTGAGCCTTCGTCGCTGGCGTTGCTAGCCGCGGGTGGCTTGATGATGATCAAGCGTCGTCGCCGCGCATAACGATTTAATCCTTCAGCTTCTGCCCCGTCGAAACGGGGTGGCGGCTTTCCCCGCAGGATGCAGGCTAGTCAATCGGACCGGCATTCGCCGAGGTCCATCGAACAATCAGGGAGTGAACCATGTCAAGGGCACGCGCCTTTACGCTAATTGAGTTACTCGTAGTGATTTCTATCATTGCGCTTTTGATCGCGATCCTGCTGCCGTCGCTGCAGCGTGCCAGAGAGTCTGGGATGCATACGGCATGCCTGGCCAATACCCGTTCGCTAAGCCAAGCGGCGTATAACTACGCGGTTGATAACGATGGCAAGTTCCCTGATCGGAACGAAACCAATACAAACCGCGTCCCGTCGATCTGGTTCAACGGTGGCGGGTCCGCCGATCACCGCGACCTGTGGGTTGGTTACATCGAGGGCTATTCGATCGATTCTCCTGGCGAGACGTTTTATTCGCCATTCAATCCGTACCCTGTTGCCTTGAGCCTGCCCGGCGAGCGCTGGCCGCATGGGGGCAGCACGTATCAGAGCGGCTATACGTTTTACGGTAATTTCCGCGTCAACTCCGGCAACTGGGCGGCCGGGCAATCCTTCACTTCGCTCGAAGACTCGAAGCCAACGTCACAGTTATGGTCGGACCTCGCAGAAGACAAGACCGCGAGTCGGGGGTGGTGGCGGTTAATCAACCACCCCATCCGCGGCACACCCAATGAGTTCAACACCGAGGGGGCCGAGGGGATGCACTCCGGCCTAGTCGATGGCTCAGCGCGATGGTTCAATCACCCCGAAGAGACCGAGGTGGCGGCGTACCAGAACGGTGGCGGTACCCCCGGAGACTGGTGGGGCACACCTTAGGCAATGAGTCGTAATTGAAAGGTAATGATTATGAAACAACTGCGAGCCTTTACTTTGATCGAGTTGTTGGTAGTGATCTCGATCATTGCGCTGCTGATCGCGATCCTGTTGCCGGCCCTCTCGTCAGCACGTCAGTCTGCGATTCAGATTCAGTGTGCCTCCAACAACAAGCAGTTGGGTATCTCTGCAAATGCATATGCCGCGGAATATAAGGGTAAGTTTGCAGTGCGTGACAGAACTACCTCGAAGTACGCTGGCGGGTTCAAGCATGGGCCCAGCGACCGCTGGGCCGAGGATTACCTGACTTTCATGGAAGGAACGTTTGAAGACTTGCCCCAGTTGGTCCTCTGCCCAAACACCAACAACAACGGAGAGACGTGGGAGGGGATTGCCAAGCCGAATTGGGCACTGAGTGACTACGCGTACTACCCGACTTACTACGAACGGATCGTAGATGGTGTCGGCGGCAGCGCCGCGCACTGGGCGGCTCGAGACGATCAAGGAAACATCATCAAGACCGCGACCGGTTTGGTGGACCCATCGGACTCCCCGCTATTTGGTGATTCGTTGTACTACGGTGGCGGCGAGTGGCAAGTCTCGGCGCACCCCAAGGGCAACGACGAAGGCTTGAGCACGTTTGTTGAGCAGGCCGAAACGAACGCGGTCACCACCTTTGCTCCAGAGCCGGGCGGCGGCAACCAGACGGCGCTGGATGGCAGTGTCCAGTGGTACGACTTTAGCGAATATGAGATCGCGGCAGAAAATTTCTTCGGTAACTCTCCACAGACTTGGTGGGTCAAGCCTGAATGAAACCGTAACTTCCGGCGTCTTTCTTGAAAGATCAATCGTTAGGCAATACTCCTACATAGATAAGCTATGAATCGAACACAATTATTCGCGCCTAACGCTCTTACGCTCTTCGCGATCATTATTTTATTCGTGGCCACGATCGCGAGCGCGACGCCGCCCAATATCATCCTCGTCATGCCTGACGATGCGGGATATGGCGACTACGCCTGCCTAGGCAATCCGGTAATGCGGACGCCTTCCGTCGATGCGTTCAAGAAGCAGAGCCTGCTGTTCACGCGATTCCATGTCAGCCCGACCTGTGCGCCCTCTCGCGCGGCGATTATGGGTGGGCGGCACGAATTCAAGAACGGCGTCACCCACACGATACTCGAACGCGAACGGATGGGCCTGGACACGGTCACGATCGCTGACATGCTCAAGTCCGCAGGCTACACCACCGGGATCTTTGGGAAGTGGCATCTTGGCGATGAAGAAGCCTATCGCCCTGAGAGCCGCGGCTTTGACGAGGTCTATGTCCATGGCGCAGGCGGCATCGGCCAGACCTTCCCGGGCTCGTGCGGCGATGCGCCGGGCAACACCAACATCAACCCAACGCTCTGGCACAACGGCAAGTTCGTCAAGACCAAGGGCTATTGCACCGACCTGTTCTTCGACCAGGCCATCCGATGGATGGATGCGAAACGCCAAGCGAAACAACCATTCTTTGCCTACGTATCGACCAACGCCCCACACGCCCCTCATGTGCTGCCAGAAGAATACTACAAGCACTATGTGGAGCACCCCAATGTCAACGTCGCGCTAGCCAAGTTCCTGGGCATGATCGAGAACATCGATACAAACTTCGGCAAGCTGCTCGCCAAGGTCGATGAGTGGGGCATTGATGACAACACGGTCGTGATCTATATGGGCTCGGACAACGGCGGGACAAGGGGCAAAGCGACCTACAACGCCGGGATGCGCGGCGGTAAGAACTCGTCTTTTCAGGGCGGGACGCGTGTGCCGGTCTTCGTCCGCTGGCCAGGCGGCGCGGTGCCAGCCAACGCCGAGTGTGATGCGCTGACTGCGCATGTGGATCTGTTCCCGACGTTCGCACAGCTTGCCGATGCCGAACTGCCGAGCAAAGTGGTTGAGCAGATTGAAGGGCGCAGCATGTTCCCGCTGCTGAAGAACCCCGACGCCCAGTGGCCCGACCGGCTGCTCGTACACCACGCAGGCCGTTGTCCTAAGGGAGAGATCGAGTCATTTAAGTATAAGAAGAGTGCGATTCAGAATAGCCGTTTCACGCTGGTGAATAACGAGTTCCTTTTCGACTTAAAGAACGACCCCGCCGAAACAACCAATGTGATCGAAAAGCATCCCGAAGTCGTTGCCGAGTTTCGGGCTGCGTATGACAAGTGGTGGGTCGAAGTGAGGCCATATATGATCAACGAAGACGCAGTTGGACCGGATATTAACCCGTTCCAGGAACTGTACTACAAACAGTTCGGCGGCAGCCCTACGCCGGAAGACCTCAAGCGGATGAAGCCTAGGGGTTCCAAAAAGAAATCCTAAAACGTGGGAGATCAAGTCACCCGCTTGGATCGGCTCGTTTGAGGACATCGTCATGAAACTAACTCGACTAATTTCGGTGGTACTGCTCTGCTTTTTGGCAAACCTATCGCGTGCAGACGTTCAGCCGCCGAACATCATTTTCATCTACGCCGACGACTGGGGCTGGGGTGACTTGTCATCGCGCGACCATCCGTGGCTGCAAACGCCGCATCTGGATCGACTAGCCAAAGAGAGCATCGACTTTCAGCAGTTCAATGTGGTCAACCCCGTCTGTTCGCCTAGCCGTGTTGCCGCTCTTACGGGGCACTATCCTGCGCGGTACTGCGTGCATCAGCACTTTGCGACCCCGAAGTCGAATCACGAGCGGGGGATGACCGATTGGCTGGACCCCGATGCGCCGACGCTGCCGCGCTTACTTAAGCAAGCGGGCTATCGCACGGCACACTTTGGCAAGTGGCACCTGACGAATCGTCAGACCGAAGGGGCGCCGACACCGGATGCCTACGGCTACGACGAAGCGAGTGTCTTTAATGGCGGAGCCGGTTGGCCTTCCGCAGACTTGCACGCGGCGGGGCCGGACACCGTGGCCTTTATCCGAAAGAACAAGGACAAGCCATTCTTCATCAATGTCTGGCTGCACGAAACGCACCTGCCGCACGTGCCCACCGTCGAATCGATGGAGAAGCACAAGCACCTGGACCCTCAAAAGCAGGTCTACGCCGCGTTCATTACCGACGGCGATAACGCGGTCGGCCAGATCCTTGATGCGCTGCAGGCCGAAGGCCTGGCGAAGAATACCATCGTGATGTTCTCCAGCGACAACGGGCCTGAAAACACCAGACCCAAGCCACAAAAAGAGAAGTTCGATCCCGATGCGAACGCGAAAGGCTACGACGGCTACTACAGCGTCGGCGATACCGGCGGCCTGCGCGGTCGCAAACGCAGTGTTTTCGAGGGTGGTGTACGGACGCCTTTCATTGTCCGCTGGCCCGGTCACTCGCCTGCAGGACTCAAGAACACGGATACCGTCTTCACCGCGGTTGACCTGTTGCCGACGCTGTGCGCAGCGGCAGGCGTAGAATTGCCGGCCGACTATGAAGCCGACGGTGAAAATCTGATCAATGCGTTGAAAGGAAAACCGGTCGTTCGTAAAAAACCCATTTTCTGGGACTGGCGCGGTAAAGCTGCGGAGCCCGACTACTGGCCGCGACTCGTGGTTCGGCAAGGCGACTGGAAACTGGTGATGAACGATGATGCGAGTCGCGCCGAGTTGTATCAAATTTCTGAAGATTGGACCGAATCGAAAGACGTTGCCAAGGCGCATCCCGACGTGGTCGGGCGTTTGACCAAGTTGGCGATGGACTGGCGTGCCACATTGCCGACAGAGCCGGACCCCGACTGCCGATCAACGCAAGCCGACGCGAATCCGCAGCCCAACAGCAAGTCATCGAAGAAGACAACGCCCGACGAATGGACCGCAGAACGAACGCAGGTCCTCTCGCTTGGGAAACTGGACACACCGCCCGCTGTCTACGAGGCAGAGGGGTATCCCGGAACGGAACACATCAAAGCGATCTATTTCGACGCGCTGTCATGGAAGGGAAAGCCGACACGCGTGTTTGCCTGGCTGGGCCTACCCGAGAAACGCGAAGGCAAAGTGCCGGGTGTTGTGTTAGTACACGGCGGCGGCGGGACGGCGTTTAAGGAGTGGGTCAAGAAGTGGAACGACCGGGGCTTTGCTGCAATCAGTATCGCGGTTGAGGGTCAGATCGATCAGCGCGATCCGATGAAAGAGCGCAGTTGGAAGCGCCACGAATGGGCGGGGCCTTCGCGCGTCGGTATCTACGGGGATTCCAGTGAAGCGCTCAAAGACCAGTGGATGTTTCACGCAGTCGCGGACACGGTACTGGCCAACTCACTGCTCCGGTCGTTGCCCGAAGTGGATGCAGATCAGGTTGGTGTGATGGGGATTTCATGGGGTGGCGTGATCACGAGCACGGTGATCGGGATCGATCAGCGTTTCGCATTTGCGATCCCGATCTATGGGTGCGGGAACAAGGCAAGTGCAGAGAATCAGTATGGCCGAGCGCTGGGGGACAACCCGCTCTATCAAGAGGTCTGGGACCCAATGGTCCGGATGGAGCGTGCAGAGCTGCCGGTGCTCTGGTTGTCCTGGCCTGGAGACAAGCACTTCCCGATGGACTGCTTGGCGGCGAGTTACAAAGCTGCGCCAGGCGCGCGACAGGTCGCGCTGATCCCCAGGATGCGGCACGGACACGGGCCCGGCTGGAACGTGCCCGACAGTTATGCCTTCGCTAAGTCTATCGTCCAGACGGGCAGCCCATGGTGTCAACAACACGGCATCGAGTTGAGTGGCTTGTCCGCAGAAGCTTCGTTCACCTCTATGAAACCGCTGGACCAAGCCGTCCTGGTCTCTACAAAGGACGTCGGCATCACCGGAGAACGCAAATGGATTGAGTCACACGCTACGCTGAATAAGCAAGGCGATCTTTGGCGAGTTTCCGCGACGCTCCCAAAAGACACCACCGCGTGGTTTATCAACGTGCGCAGCGGCGAGTTGACGGTTAGCTCTGACTATCAGGAGATAACCAAATGACCACCGCAAGTCTGAAGCAGTGCATGCGTGTTGTTGCGGGCAATGCGTATCGTTTTGTTTTAATGCTGGCGTACTGCTTTGTTGCGGTGCCGATGCATGCAGACGAGCACTACCCACCCTTTAGTTGGGACCGCGTACCCGTCTACGCACATGTCGGAAAAGCTTCGGATGATTTCACCGACAAGGAACTGGATTTTTTAGCGAAGCACTTTGATTTCATAACGATCGAGAAAGGCCAGGCTGTCCGCAAGCACGGTAACACCGAAGACGGCTTCATCGCCGCAGCGCGCGGGATCAAACAGCGCAATCCAGACGCAAAAGTGATTTTCTACTGGAATGGTTTCCTCGACATCACGCGGTACAAGGCCCAGAAAGACTTTCCAAAGGACGGCCACCTTATCGATCGCAACGGGAAACCTGTTCTGGTTCGTGAGCGGGTCCGGACGTACGACCTGCGGCGTGAGGATGTCCGGACGTGGTGGACTGATGTGGCGACGCAGGCGGTGCACAACGGCCTCGCGGACGGGATCTTCATCGACGCGCTGCCAAAGGTCGCGGCGAGGATCCGGCGCCGCGAACTAGGTCGGCCGGGGCACGAAGCGCTACAAGACGGGCTCGCTGCGATGCTCAGAGAGACGCGTCGCAAACTCGGGCCTAATAAGCTGATGATCTATAACGGCATGCGCGGTGGGGAGGGCACAGAACATCTGCCGACGACCGACGGCGCGATGATCGAGCATTTCGATTCGTTTACAAGTGCTACCAAGGAAAAGATCGTCAAAGACCTTGACGCGATGCGCGAGGCGGCGCGCGATGGCAAGATTGTGATCCTAAAGGCCTGGCCGGGTTTTTCCTGGCTCGATGGTGATACGATGAAGTTACCTCGCGAGAAGCGCGTCGAACTGGCGCAGAAAAACATCACGTTTCCCTTGGCCTGTTTTCTCGTCGCTGCCGAGCAGAACTGCTACTTCTGTTACACATGGGGTTATCAAGAACAGCACGGCACGCTCGAGTGGTATCCGGAATTCGACAAGCCGCTTGGCCCGCCACAAGGAGACGCGGTCAAAGACGGTTGGACGTACACCCGAGCATTTGAGCACGCCAATGTGTTCGTCGACCTTCAACGACGCACCGCCCGCATCGATTGGAACAATTGAGTATGAATCGTTTCCTCCATTTGTTTTCGCTGATTACGTTTGTCTTCTTGCCCGCGGGTTTAGTCGTGGCCGAGGATCAAAGGCCCAACATCGTTGTTGTCCTCGCCGACGACATGGGCTGGGGGGACTCCGCGACGTATGGGCATGAACTGATTAAGACGCCGAACCTCGACAAGCTTGCGTCGCAGGGCGTCAAGTTTACGCAGTGCTACTCGGCGGCCGGCGTCTGCTCGCCATCGCGCTCGGCGATCCTCACCGGCCGGACGCCTTACCGCAACGGCGTCTACCGGCACCTCTCAGGCAACCATGAAGCCCACCTCCGCGAGAGCGAGATCGCCTACCCCAAACTCCTCAAGACCATCGGTTACGAGACCTGCCACGCCGGCAAATGGCACCTCAATTCCAGGCAGCAATTCAACAACGAGCAGTACCCCCAGCCCGGCGACCACGGCTACGACTACTGGTTCGCGACGCACAACAACGCCAGCCCCAGCCATAAGCAACCGGACAACTTCGTACGCAATGGCGAGCCCGTTGGTGAGTTGCAGGGCTACTCGGCACCGATGGTTGCGAAGGAAGCAGTGAATTGGCTCGACGAGGCCCGCGACAAGTCCAAGCCATTCGCACTGTCGGTCTGGTTCCACGAGCCGCACTCGCCCATCGCGACTGATTCGAAGTTCTCGGGCATGTACGGTGGGCACAAGAACAGCAAGTACATGGGCAATATCAGCCAACTTGATTTTGCGCTTGGCGAAATCATGAGGGCGCTGGACGAGCAGGGCGTTGCCGAGAATACCTTGATCATCTTCACATCAGATAACGGCCCTGTCCCAGGCTTTGGCGGAACAACTGGCGGCCTGCGCGGCGCCAAGCGCAGCGACCACGAGGGCGGCATCCGTGTGCCCGGCGTGGCGCGTTGGCCCGGCCATATCAAGCCGGACACGACCAGCGATGTCCCCGTCATCGGTACGGATATCTTCGCGACGGTCCTCGATATCACCGGCCTACCGCTGCCCAAGGACCGGACGATCGATGGCGTGAGCATGGCGCCAGCCTTCTCGGGTAAGCAGGTTGAGCGGCCCATCCCGCTGTTCTGGCGGACGCACGTCTCTAAGCCCGATGACCGTGTCGCGATGCGTGTGGGCCAGTGGAAGATCGTCGGCAACGACACCCTGACCAAGTTTCAGCTCTACCACATCCAGAAAGATTGGAAAGAAGAAAACGACCTCGCCGCCGAGATGCCTGATAAAACCGAGGCGATGAAGCAGCAACTCCTGGATCTGTGGAAATCGATCGAGGAGGAGGGCCCGGATCAATGGTGGAAGAGCGATCGCCAAAAGCCCAAGGGCGGCGGGAAACTTAATTATTGATCGCCTGTGAATGGCAAATCCATACGACAAGCTGCATGATGTCCACGCATAAAGTAATGATCACGAGATGTTTATTTGTCATGGTTTGTGCATGCTGTACATTTGTTGCCAGCGCCAAAGGAACCCAGCCAAACATCGTCTTCATCATGATCGACGACCTTGGCCCGGGTTGGATCGACTACGACGGGTCCAACCCCGAGATCAATACGCCTAACCTTCAACGCATGGCCGAGCAGGGCATGGTGTTCACGCGGGCCTACGCCGCAGCATCGGTTTGCTCGCCGACGCGCGCCGCCTGTATCACCGGCATGTCGCCCGCGGCGGTCAAGCTGACGTCACATATTCCCGGCAGAGGAGAGGTCGAGCGGAAGGGCACTAAGGGCGGGCCAACAGATGCAAAGATGGTATACCACCTGCCGCTCGATCTGCCCAGCTACGCGCGAGAACTCAAGAAGCAGGGCTACGCGACAGGTTTCATTGGCAAGTGGCACCTCGCTGGCGCGGGGTCGATCAAGACAAAGAATGGGATCGTCAACGAGGACTACCATCCCGAGAACTATGGGTTTGACATCAATATCGGTGGCTGTGCCTACGGCCAACCCAAGTCATGGTTCGATCCGTACAAGAATGCGACGATCAAGAACCGCAAACCGGGTGAGTACCTGACCGATCGGTTGGCCGATGAAGCGGCTGGCTTTATCAAGGCGAATAAGGACAAACCTTTTCATCTGTCATTCTGGCCCTATACGGTGCATACACCGATCAAGGCGCCGATAGAGTTGGTTCAGAGAAACAGTGGTAACGCGTTCCGTGCCATGCTTGAGGCGATGGACAACGCCATCGGCACCGTGATTGCTGCATTGGAAGAGACCGGCAACCTCGACAACACGATGCTGATCTTCTACTCGGACAACGGCGGGCACTTTCCGACCGAATGGTTGGCAGATAAGAAGGCTTCGATGCTCGAAGGCGGGGTTCGTGTGCCGATGGTGGTGAGCTGGCCAAGCGTGATCAAGGGCGGGACGACCTGCGACGTACCAGTGAACAGCATGGATTTCTTCCCAACGTTCGTACACGCGGCGGGTGGGTCGACGCAATCGATTAGGCAACTCGAGGGCCTGGACCTCATGCCATTATTCGAAGGCAAAAGCAAACTGGGCCGAGATGCCCTGTACTGGCACTACCCACACAACCGGATGGAGGTTTCGCACTACATGGGCACGACCATCCTGGAAGGTGATTGGAAGTTCTACAAGGGGTACAGCGTTGTCCCTGACGCGCTATACAACCTCAATGACGACCCGATGGAGCAGAAGAACGTGATTAAGAAGCACCCAAAACTCGTGCAGCGTCTTCAGACCAAGCTGATTGATTACTTGAAATCGGTTGATGCGGAACTGCCTCCTGGGGTGATGATCGACTCGCTGAAATAACGAACTGAATAGCACTCTCTACTGATAGAAAGAAACACAATGAAACATATGCTCGTGCTCGGATTGATGGTGGGACTGATTGCCTGCACTGCTGTGCAAGCACAGGACAAGCCCGCACCCGCAACCAAAGCCGAACTCGGGACCGCCAAGGTGACGAGGACCGATCTGTCGGGTATCGGTGCAGAGAAGGGCGTGATGCGACGCGATCCCAGCGACGTCATCAAGGTCGGCGACTTTTATTACGTCTGGTACTCGAAGGGCACAATCTCATCTGGCTACGACGCGACCGTTTGGTATGCCACATCGAAGGATGGGTTGGTGTGGACGGAGAAAGGCATGGCCGTCGATAAAGGCAAGGAGGGGACCTGGGAGGGCGCAAGCGTATTCACCCCCAACATCATGGTCGCCGAGGGTAAGTACTGGCTGTTCTATACCGGCACATCGCGCTCGTTCTATAAAAAGCCATTCAATCCGGATTCGAAGATTGGCATCGCGGTCTCGGACTCGCCCGACGGCCCATGGAAGAAGCTCGACACAAATCCCGCTTTGATCAATAGCGATAAGAAAGAAGATTTCGACAGCCACTTGGTTGATGATGCGTGTTTGATTATCCGCGATGGCAAGTATTGGTTTTATTACAAGGGTCGGCAGCAAGGCAAGAGCTCTGCACAGACCCAACTGGGCCTCGCGATTGCCGACAAGCCGCAGGGCCCATATGTGAAACACAAGAGCAACCCCGTCATCCCCGGCAACCACGAGGTGCTGGTCTGGGCACACGGCTCGGGCGTCGCCGCGATGATCGGGACAACCGGCCCCAAGCAAATCACCCGCTCGATCATGTACGCCGAGGACGGCTTGAACTTCAAGAAAACACACAACGTACTCAACGTCCCGCACGCCGCAGGCGCCTATCGCCCAGAAGCCTTTACCGAAAGCGGCAAAGGCGACATCCCGAAGTGGGGCGTGGAGATTGGGAAAAGAAAGGGCTTCCTGCCGTTCATCCACCGCGTTGATTTCACAGTCGTGAAGCCGCACAAGCCCGCTGAAAGCGAGTAAGCATTCGATATGTGTCATATGCTGAGAACAATTTCCTTTTTCGTCTTGTTGTTTAGTTGTTATTCGGCTCAGGCCAGTAGCACGATCGAGAAGCCCAATATGATCATCATCATGACAGATGATCAGGGCTATGGTGACTTATCCTGCCACGGCAACACGATCCTTAAGACACCGAATAAATACACAAGTTACCCCGAGGAGCCGTTGTTACACATCGTCTTGCAGGAGCATGGCTCGCCGGTGAAGCTTAGAAATATCTGGGTGGTCGAGAAGAAGACCGTCTCCCCCAAGGGACAGAACTAGTAAACACGGTATCTGCCAAGGCGATGCTCTTCTCATCTCCCGGCGCTTAACGATCGGATACCCATGAAACGGAATCTATTCACCCAATTTGCTGTCTTCCTGCTGTTACTGACCCCCTCTTTAGTACTTGCCCAGCAACCGCCGAATATCGTCCTGATCTACGTGGACGACCTGGGCTACGGCGACCTCGGTTGCTATGGCGCAACGAAGGTACAGACGCCCAACATCGACAGCATCGCCAAGCAAGGCCGGCGGTTTACCGACGCCCACTCGTCGTCGGCCGTCTGCACGCCTTCACGATACGGGCTACTCACGGGCGAGTACCCCTTCCGGGCGCACGGCGGCAAGGGTGTCTGGGGGCCTTCGCCGATCACCTCCGGCCTGATCATTGACACCAACACCCTGACGATCGGCAAGGCGCTGCAGCGCAAGGGCTACGCGACCGCCTGCCTAGGAAAGTGGCATCTCGGATTCAAGAAGGGCAAGAACGACTGGCAGGTCCCGCTCCGACCGGGGCCGCAGGATGTCGGGTTTGATTACTACTTTGGCGTTCCGGTTGTGAATAGTGCGCCGCCTTATGTGTACGTAGAAAACGACTCCTATCTCGGTTACGACCCGGCGGACCCGCTGGTGTACAAGGGAAGGGGGGCCAAGAACGTATCACCGACACCGACGTTCCCGCCCGAGGCCTCCACGAAGAGTCCTAACGCATTCAGCGGCGCTCTCGAAGCACATAAGCTCTATCACGACGAGAAGACCGGCGGGTTACTCGCGGAGAAGGCGGCCAAGTGGATCGCCAAGAATAAAGACGAGTCATTCTTCCTTTTCTTTTCCGCGCCCAATATCCACCACCCGTTTACCCCCGCCCCGCGATTCAAGGGCACGAGTCAATGCGGGCTCTACGGTGACTTCATCCACGAACTGGACTGGATGGTCGGCGAGATCCTCAAGAGCCTCGAAGACAACGGGCTTAGCGAGAATACGTTGGTGATCTTCACCAGCGACAACGGCGGGATGCTCAATCGTGCCGGTCGCGATGCGATGAAGGCCGGGCATCGGATGAATGGCGATCTGCTTGGTTTCAAATTCGGCATCTGGGAGGGCGGGCACCGTGTCCCGTTTATCGCACGGTGGCCCGGCAAGATCAAGGCGGGGACAGAATCCGATCAGTTGATCAGTCAGGTCGATATGCTCGCTACCTTTGCAGCCTTGACCGGGCAGGACGATGGGGCACTGAATGGCAAAGACAGCATCAACATACTGCCGGCATTGCTTGGTGAGACGGATGAGCCCTTGCGTACGGAACTGGTGATCTCGGCGCGCAGCGAGAAACACCTCGGGCTTCGAATGGGCAAGTGGATGTATATCGGTGCTCAAGGCAGTGGTGGGTTTACCGGCTCTAAGCCGAATCAGCACGCATGGGGTGGCCCGGGCGCGGTAGCGTTTGCCGGAAGCGTTAACAGCGACATCCAGAACGGACGAATCAAAAAAGATGCACCACCGGCCCAGTTATATGATCTAGAAAACGATCCGTTTCAGACTAAAAACGTCTATCGGGAGCATCCCGACGTCGTAAAACAGATGCAAGGACTTTTGAAGCGCTATCGCGAGAGCGCGAGAGAGCCGCAGGACGCGGTGGGGGATCAGAGAGAACTTAAGCGTCCCAAAGAAGACGCAACCGCCAAGTCCTCACGCGCTAAGGCGAACCGCCCACCGAACTTCGTTGTTATTTTTACGGATGATCAGGGCTACGCCACCGCCGCGTCTGGCAAGTGGCACCTGGGTGATCAGCCCGAGTTCCACCCGTTCCACCTGAACAACAAGAGGTACAGTTTTCCACCGCTGCCGCGCACCCTCAGGTCGTGGCGATGCTGATTGAGCAGGCGGGCCGGGTGCTAGCTGAACTCGGTGGCGTTGAGCGGGAGGTCCGGATCAACGGCCGGGGTGGCCCTCAGAAGAATAAAAAGAGAAAATCAAAATGAGACTATACAAGACAAAACGGTTGAACTGTTTAGCCATCGTGTTAGCGTTTTGTTGCTACCAGGCTCTGGCCGACAGCAACTTGACCCCAGTATCGTCGCGCCCGCTACGGATCGCCTGCGTCGGGGACAGTATCACGTACGGCTTTGGTTTGGAAGACCGATCGACACAAAGTTATCCCGCGCAGCTTGAGAATCGATTGGGTGAAGACTGGGTTGTCGGCAATTTCGGGAAGAACGGTGCGACGGTATTGAAGAAGGGGCATGCCCCGTACTGGAAAGCGCCGCAGTTCAAGGCCGCGCTCAAATTCAAGCCGGATGTCGTCGTCATCAGTTTGGGTACCAACGATTCAAGGCCGATGAACTGGAATCAGCACAAAGACCAGTACGTCGCCGATTATGCTGATCTGATACGTATGTTTCAGGAGTTGAAGACAAAGCCGATCGTCTTGATCTGCCGCACGCCGCCACATTATGACGAACAGTCAAACGGGAAATTGAGTTTCAGCAATCGGGTTATCAGGGATGAGGTTCTTCCGCGTGTGGATGCTGTTGCCGAAAAAATGGGTATAGGGTTGATCGATCTCAATACTGTATTGAGTAATCATGCGGACATTTTTCCCGACGGTGTCCATCCCGACGCCAAGGGTGCCGCCCTGATCGCCAAGACCGTCGCCCAGTCGCTGACACAGGAAATTCAAGACCGCCGATCATCACAGCCGGACAATACTACAAACTCTCCGGAAGCATCTTCAGATCGTGCCAAGCCTAATTTCATCATCATCGTCACCGACGACCAGGGCTACAACGACCTGGGTTGTTTTGGTGGCAAGCACGTAAGCACGCCACGGATCGATCGGATGGCTGCCGAAGGCGCGAAGCTGACTAGCTTCTATGTCGCCGCGTCGATCTGCACACCCTCGCGCGCGGCGCTGATGACAGGTTCGTACCCCAAGCGGGTTGATATGGCGACCGGCTCAGACTTCCCTGTCCTGCTTGCTGGTGATCGGAAAGGCCTGAACCCTGATGAAATCACCATCGCCGAGGTCCTTAAGGGCGCAGGCTACAAGACGGGCATGTTTGGCAAGTGGCACCTGGGTGATCAGCCTGAATTCCTGCCGACGCGACAGGGGTTCGATGAGTTCTTTGGTTTGCCATACAGCCACGACATCCACCCTTATCACACAAATCAAAAGAAGTACAACTTCCCGCCACTGCCACTGCTCGATGACGAGGAGGTGATTGAGATGGACCCGGACGCGGACTATCTCACGAAGCGGGTTACCGAGCGTGCCGTAGCGTTTATCGAGAAACACAAGGGCGAGCCTTTCTTCATGTACGTGCCGCACCCGATCCCGCACCGGCCGCTACACGCGTCGCCACCGTTTATGAAGGACACTGCGTCTGAAATTATGAAGAAGCTGGCCAAAGAGGGTGAGGGCGTTGACTACAAGACACGCGACATGCTATTCAAGCAGGCCATCGCTGAGATCGACTGGTCGGTTGGTCAGATTCTTGATACGTTAAAAGAACACGGCATTGATGACAACACTGTTGTCCTTTTTACTTCCGACAACGGGCCGAGGGTCGGCCGCGCTCACCCACTTCGAGGCAAAAAGGGCAGTACATACGAGGGCGGCATGCGGGTATCGACCGTCGTCCGCTGGCCGGGGAAGATTGCTGCCGGTCAAGACAACGCCGAGCTGATGACTGCTATGGACTTGCTTCCGACGTTCGCTGCGCTCGCTGACGCCATGCTTCCGCGCGATCGCGTGATCGACGGGAAAAACGTCTGGCCCGTGCTGACCGGCAAAGCAAGGAGCCCCCACGAGGCGTTCTTCTATCACAGAGGAAAAACGCTGGCGGCCGTTCGCTCAGGGCCGTGGAAACTGCACCTCAAGAGCGGCAAGCCTGCCGCACTCTACAACCTCGATGACGATATCGGCGAGAAGGCCAACGTGCTGCAAGACCACCCGGCGGTCGTTAAGGAATTGCTCGCTCTGATCCCGCCATTCGAAGCCGACCTTAAAGCGAACAGCCGGCCTGCGGCTTTCGTGAAGAACCCCAAGCCGCTATCAAAAAGCCCGGCAGAAGAATAGATCGGTATTGCTCCGGGCCGTTGTCGGCTGAAAAATAGAACGCATGAGCTGGCTCTTAAACCGGCTAATGCAAATAAAAAATTTGGTCGATGGCCAATTGCTACTCTTGCTCCAGCGTTTCGGCAGTAATCGCTTTGGACGGCAGGGTGTACTCAAGCTCGGGTTTGAAGTCCGGGTCTTCGAGC
>JAHQVV010000129.1 GCA_019634195.1 Phycisphaeraceae bacterium
AAGGCAGTCGCAGATCGATCCAGACGAGCTTGTGGTCGGAGGCCGCGTTGAGGTAGGCGCGCGGATTGTTTCGCGTCGGCCAGTAGACGCCCGAGCCAGCGACATCGAGGTCAATACTGGGCAACACATAGTCGACGCGCAGATTGCCCGAGCCTTTGTCGGGGTCGTCGTTCCAGTCGGCGGTATCTGCAGCGGGGTCGGATCGGTGGGTGAGGTTGGCACCGGCCTGCAGCCGTGTGGCCTCACGTGCGCCCTGGCTGGTCGGGACAACCGAGCCATTAACGGGCGCATGGTCAAGCAATTGATTGATCGCGCCGGGTACTGATTCGCCATCGTTGGGATCGGCGTTGAGGTCGCCGAGGATGACAAAGCCGAGCAGGTGAGGGTTCATGTTCGGTTCGGGAATACCGATCCCCGGGCCGGGGTATCCCGGAGTGATAACCCGCAGCCACATCCCGATCTCGTCATAGTTTCGCCGACCATTGCGGTCCTCGGGCCCATCAAAAACAGGCGGCGTTGGATGACTAATCATCAAGCGGATGATCTTGTCACCAAATGAAAAAGGGATTGCCAGGTGCGTCTTACTACTCAGACGAATGTGTTCAAGCGAGGCTTGAGGGTAATAACCAGGAGGCATTCTGTGCCCGGGCAGATCTTGCCAAGGCAAATTCTTTAAGTAGTCACCTTGTTGTTTATCGAATCGGTGTTTAGATAGCACCACCATCCCGTAGTGCCCATCGAAGAGGCCATAGCCGTAGCAATCGTTGGGTCGGGTGATTTGGCCGTCACCGTCTAAATCGACCGGCGCAAGCGCGCCGGTATTGACCGGCGGCGCGTAGACGTGTTCGTACACGATCGGCTCGGCGCCGTTCTGCGATTGCGCGAGGTAGTTGTTCTGAAAATCGGCGTAGGCCTTGCCCGTCGGGTCGAAGTCGACTTCCTGGAGGAGGACGATGTCCGGGCGGGTGCGCTGGAGCACCTCGGCGACCAATCGGGCTTGCGGGTCATCACCCCTCGCGAGCGCGGCGTGGAGCTGGCCCTGCTTGTCTCGGCTCAGCGCTGTATTGAATGTGGCGATACGTACCGTTGGCGTGGCAAACGGCTCGGAGGGCCCGGTCGCGGAGGCACACGCGGGCATGAGCGCGAGGCACACCAAACTCAGGCAGATGAACGCACGTGGCATCGGGTAACTCACTACAAGGGATCGACGGTCAAGAACCCGGGGGTTGAGGCCGCCCTGCCGTGCTTAGGATCGGTTAATGACCTTGACGTTCTCGCGGCCGTCGTCGACGGGCGGGCCCGGGTCCGTCCCCTCGGCTTGGCTTTGGCCGGTCAGGGCGTCGATAACCCGCGCGATCGTGCTGAACACAAACCAAGCGACCGCCGTAATGAAGAGCGCCGAGATCATCAGCAGCGCCAGCGCGATCAGCGGGATCGCGAAGACGAGCATCGCTACAAGCCCCGTGGCTTTGAGGACCCAGGGGGGCCGGCCCGTGGCGAAACGGACGGCTTGACCAAATTGAGGGTGGGTTTGAAACCGCGACGACCAGTTCATACGGGCATCATAGCCGAGGCGGGCTGTCACCAGCGTGAATTCCCAGACCGGAATCGTCAGATCGGAAGCCCGCCAGCCGCTACACTGCTTTCTCACTTCACCGGTACGGTGCACGATGCCTAACACCCACAAACCACGTTCCCCGAGATTAACGACCGGCGCCTTGGTTTGGGCCGTGGCCGTTGGCTTCGCCTGGCCGGGGACGAGCGACCAAGCCGCCGCGACCGAAGCGGTCCAGGCGATCGGGTTTGAAGCACCGGGTCAAGAAGATGGATACCTGGACCTGCCCTCGGCCAAGCCTGGCTTCAGGCTGAACCTCGCGGAAGAGGACTTGCAAAAGCAGATGGCCCGGCTCAATGGGTTCTTCGAGAAGACCGACTGGGCCAAAGCGTTCCGGCTGCTGACCGAACTAGGTGACGAGCAGTTGCAGGTGATGGTGCCGATGAGCGATCAGGGGCACCATGTGCTGGTGAAAGAAGAACTGCAGCAGCAGTTGTTGTCGTTGCCGCCGGACGGGCGTCGGGCGTTTAGGCTGTATTTCGACAGCCAGGCGTCCGAGCAGTTTGAGAAAGTGAAGAACCACCCCCTGCCCGGCTCGGATGAACAGTTGCTGCAGGCGCAGACGCTCGTTGACCGGCTGCTGGCGTCTTCGGTCGGCGGAGAGGCCGCGGTGCTGCTGGGGGACATGTATTTTGAGCGTGGCTTGTTTGAGCAGGCCGAACGCAACTGGCGTCTCGCGCTGGCGGAGGGCTCGGCGACGGGCCAGGCGGCGCTCGAACTGGAAGCCAAGCGTGCCCTCGCGATGCAACGGGGTGGCAAGCCCGAACAAGCGCTCGCACTGTTCAACGGCCTATCGGCACGCTACGGGCAGGCCAAGATGCAGGCCGGCGGGAAGGAAATCGACGCGCTCGCGCTGCTCGGGCAGACGATCGATCAGAACGCCCAGACCGTTCCTGCAGATGAGAGCGCGGCGCTGCCCGACAACCTGCTGCCCGCGCAGGACGCGATGCCGCACTGGCACGTGCCGTTCCTGGACACCCCCACGCAGAACGCGGTCAACCAGGTCCGGGGACGAAATAGCTATTACAGCCCACCGACCGACATCGTGAAGTTTGTCCCGCCGGTCGTGGCGGATGGGCAGCGGGTCTACTTCCAATGGCTTGGCGTCGTTTTCGCGCTGGACCGGCAGAACGGCCGGGTCGTCTGGAACGACGGCGTGATGAGCGAGGCGGCCAACCTGGCCACCATGCGGGCCCAGTCCAATCATGGCGACCCGCGTAACTACCGCATCGCGGTCGCTGATGGGGCGGTGCTGGTAACTACCCCGCAGAACAACGGGCAGAACAGCGCGTTCGTGCTCAAGGCCTACGACGCCGAGAACGGGCAGGTCCGCTGGAGCAGCGACACCCGGCAGGACTGGACGATCGAAGACCGCGACAACCCGCAGCAAGACGCGACCTCGGTGCTCGGCCAGGTGCTAGTCACGGGAAACAGCGCGTACGCGGTGGTGTGCCGGTCCGGGGATAAAAACTTGCTGCTGCGCCGGTTTGCCCCCACGACCGGGGAGGTGCAATGGACGATCCCGCTCGGGACCGCCGAAGCGATCACGTTTCAATACACCCAGGTCAGCCGGGTACCCCAGCCCACGCTGATGATGGGCCCGTCGCTGCTGTACGTGATGGCGAACAACGGCGCGATCCTCGCGGTAGACGTGATCGCCAGCGAGGTGAAATGGGCGCTGCGGATCGATCCGCCCTTCGGCATCGGGCACCGGCAAGGCAACAACTTCATGCGCGGCAACCAGCTGGGCAACCAACTGGAAGCCATGGCCAACACCAACGGCGCGGACAGCATCTTCATCCAGGACGGCACGCTCTACGCCAAGGAACACAACGGCAAGTCGCTCTACGCGATGGACCCGGCCACCGGCAAGATCAAGTGGTCCGCCGACCAGCTCAAGCCCGACGCGAAGCTCATCGGGATCGATGACAAGCGCTTCTACTTGATGGATCGATCGATCCAGAGCTACCACACCGAAGGCAATCACGACCTGATCACCAAGAACGGCGCACAGACGGGCAGCCCCGATCATGCCGGCACGGTTCTCAACGGCGACAAAATCCTCTTCTACGCCAACGGCAAGCTCCGCCAATTCGATACGACCCACCTGGACCGGGCCGGCAAGTACGAAAACACCGACTACCTGGGCCAAAAAGGCGGGCACCTGTATGTGCTTGACGACCTGCTCGTCGCGATCGACGCGACACAGATCACCGCGTTTAAGATTCCGGAAAACAACGAATAACCCTTGGAGACCACGATGAAACAACCACTGAAACTGATCGCTGTGCTGACCCTGCTGGTCACGATGGCCCTACCCACCCTGGCCGAGCAGACCGTCACGGTCAGCGCGGTCGGCGAGGTCAAGGTCAAGCCCGACACCCTGGTGCTCTCCGGCGAGATCAGCGAGACCAACGAAAAGATGAAGGACGCGGTCACCGGCTTTAACGACACGCGACGGCGCGCGCTCGCCGCGGTCAAGGAACTGGGTGTCGAGAACCTTGAGATCACCACCAGCGCATTGTCCGTGGGCATCGCCGGCGCGCCACAGGGCGGGCCCTTTGGTGGTGTCGTCCCGGGCGATCAGCCCGCAACACCCGGCGCGCTTCAGATTAGCCAGTCGGTCACCCTGACCGTCAAAGGCATCGACAAGATGGAAGAGAAGGCGGTGATCGACCTGGTCGTCAAGCTGCTCGCGGGCGTCAAGGAAGCCGGGGTCGATATGAACTCGATGGACGCCCAGAACATGATGATGATGCAGATGGGCATGGGCGGCGGTGGCGGCGGAGCGGCGACCTTCAAGGTCAGCGACCCCATCGCTGCACACAAGGCCGCGACCAAGGCCGCGGTCGAGAAGGCCCGCGCCGACGCGGCATACCTCGCGGAACTGGCCGGCGGCAAGCTCGGCCCGGTCGTTCGCATCAGTGACGGCATGATGTCCGCTGGGGACGATAGCGCGGCCAACCCCTACATGATGATCTGGGGCGCAATGCTAGATGGCGAACAGTCCGACCCCTACACGAACACAACACTCGACGAGATCACTGTCGCCCGGCCGCTGAGCGTCAGCTTCCAGTTGATCACCGAATAAGCCCGCTGACCGAATCGATAAAATGTCTTCATTCAGCCCGAACCCGCCGGGTCTGCCGGGCGTCTAGCTTGTGCGTACGGCCCCGACCCTTTATGCCCCGGTGAAACCATGCGAAGCAAAACCCAAACCCTCGGCATGCTGTTGGCCTTCGCGTTGATCTCCTGCATCGGGCTGGACGCCTATTCGCAGGACGCCCCCAAGCCCGCCGACGACAAGGCCGAGGCCGCAGACGAGCCGGACATCGTCCTGGACGAGAACGGCAACCTGCTGCCCAAACACTTCAATGAGAAGACACAGGAAGCGATCGAACTGGGCATGGCTTTCCTCGCGCGCAACCAGACGCCCGACGGCAGCTTCCGCAACAGCCGTGACGGCGCGACCTACCCCGTGACCATGACCTCGCTGGCGGGGATGGCGTTTATCGCCGGCGGTAACACGACCAGCCGCGGCCCCTACGCCGACAACGTCAAGAAGGCCGTGCGCTACATCCTCGCACAGGCCGACCCGAACACCGGGATCATCGCCGCGGGCACCGAGAACGGCCGGACCATGTACCCGCACGGCTTCGCGATGCTCTTCCTCTCCAGCGTCTACGGCATGGAGAGCAACGAAGCGGTCCGTGACCGCATGAAGACCGTGATCGAAAAGGGCATCAAGCTCATTGGCTCGGCCCAGTCCAACCTCGGCGGGTGGTACTACACGCCCAACTCCGGCGACGAGGGCTCGGTCACGGTCACCCAGCTCCAGGCCCTGCGCGCGGCGCATAACGCGGGCTTCGTCGTGCCCGAGGATGTGATCGAGAAGGCGATCCAGTACCTGGAGATGTGCCGGACACCCGAGGGCGGGATCCGCTACTCGTTTAACAGCGGCAACAGCACGCGGCTGCCTATCTCCGCCGCGGCGCTGCCCTGCATCTATTCAACGGGGGACTATGAATCCGAGATGGCCGAGGCCTGCTTGGAATACGTGTTCAAGTCCTACTGCCTCAACGGCAACGACAAATCGTGGAATAAGAACGGCGGGCACGATTTCTATGGCCACTACTACGCGTCGCAGGCCTTCTACCAGGCCGGCGACGAGTACTGGGACACCTACTTCCCCGTCGCGCGGGACCAGCTCTTGCAGATGCAGGGCCAGGGCGGTGAAGGCGCATGGAACGGCGACGGCGTCGGCCCGGTCTACGGCACGGCGATGGCGCTGACCATCCTCCAGCTCCCCTACAAGTACCTGCCCATCTACCAACGCTAAGCGCGCAAGACAAACAACTTTTCAACACCCGCCCGAAGAAGCTGGCTATCGAACAACCCATCTGAACCCGCCGATTCGACACACCGTATCAATGGCGTTCTAACCCGGAGACCTCCCTTGACCGACTCGACCGATACCGCAAGCCAGGCACCCGACCTCGAGGACCTGAACAAGCTCAAGACCGCATACGACAACGTCCGTGAACAGATCGGCAAGGTCATCGTCGGCCAGGAAGACGTCATCGAGCAGCTGCTCGTCTCCATCTTCGCCCGCGGCCACTGCATCCTCGAAGGTGTGCCCGGGCTGGCGAAGACGCTGCTCGTCTCCACCCTCGCCAAGTCGCTGAGCCTGGACTTCACCCGCGTGCAGTTCACCCCCGACCTGATGCCGTCGGACATCACGGGCACCGAGGTCATCGAAGAAAACAAGTCCACCGGCCACCGCGAGTTCAAGTTCGTGCACGGCCCGGTGTTTACCAACTTCCTCCTCGCGGACGAAATCAACCGGACACCCCCCAAGACCCAGGCCGCGCTGCTCGAAGGCATGCAGGAGCGGCAGGTCTCGGCCGGTGGCAAACGCTACGCCCTGCCCGACCCGTTCTTTGTCCTCGCGACGCAGAACCCGATCGAACAAGAAGGCACCTACCCGCTGCCCGAAGCGCAGCTCGACCGCTTCTTCATGAAGGTCTTCGTCGACTACCCGACGCCCGAAGAAGAGAAAGACATCTACAAGATGATGACCGGTGCACCCGTCGGTGAGCCCGAGCCCGTGCTCGGCGGCGAAGAAGTGATCCACCTGCAGAAGACCGTCCGCCGCGTGCCGATCAACGACCTGCTGCTGGACTACGTGATGCGGTTCATCCGGGCGACGCGGTACAACACGGACGATGCGCCGGACTTCATCAAGCGTTGGCTGCTGTGGGGTGCCGGCCCGCGTGGTGGGCAGGCGCTGATCATGGCCGCGAAGACCCGCGCCGCGCTGCAGGGCCGACCGGAAGTCTCGATCGAAGACCTGCACGCGATGGCCGTGCCCGTGCTGCGTCACCGCCTGGTCATCAACTACAACGCCGAGGCCGAAGGCGAGACCACCGACAGCGTGATCAAACGGCTGATCGATACGATCCCTGTTGGTGGTGACGCCGCGGCGAGCGACAAGGCCGTCCAACGGACGCTGACGTCGTAAGGATTGGCTCCCTCTCCCTTTTAGGGAGAGGGGTGGGGTGAGGGTCGGGCTGACTACCAGCAGCGACGCTTATCCCAAGCCGTGGTCGTTTTACCCTTCACCCTCACCCCGGCCCTCTCCCTAATAGGGAGAGGGGGC
>JAHQVV010000130.1 GCA_019634195.1 Phycisphaeraceae bacterium
CTGGGACTACGACGCCGAGCAGTACCCCTGGATCCCCGTCGGCTCGCCGCTCGAGCAGAGCTACGGCCTCGATGACCTCGCCCAGCACAGCGGTGACTGTGATGTGCAAGCAACGGTCGCGGTGCAGGCCCGGCAGACACTTAAAGAAACCGATTGGCTGCTAGGCCTGGCGAAAGAGAGCGATCTCTGCAAAGCCGTCGTCGGCTGGGTGCCGCTGCAGGACGACAATATCGTCGAGGTCCTCGACCGTTACAAAGACGAGCCGATGCTCAAGGGCGTCCGCCACGTCATCCAGGACGAAGAGGACCCCGCGTTCATGCTCCGCCCGGCCTTCCTGCGTGGCCTCGAAACGCTCAGCCAAACCGATCTCCGCTACGACATCCTGATCTTCGGCCACCAACTGCCCAACACCATCAAGATGGTCGATGCGCTGCCGGGTGATATGCCGTTGGTGCTCGACCACATCGCCAAGCCCGTGATTGCGCCCGGCAAGTTCGACGAGCAGTGGGCGCACGACTTCGCCGAGCTCGCCAAGCGGCCCAACGTCCTCTGCAAGCTCTCGGGCATGGCCACCGAAGTCCGCGGCGGCACTTGGGACAGCGACGTGCTTGAGCCATACTTGGGCCTCGCCTTCGAGGCCTTCGGCCCGAGCCGCCTCATGTTCGGCAGCGACTGGCCCGTCGCATTATTGAAAACCGACTACCCGCGCTGGGTCGCCACTGTGGCCGGGGCCATCGGCTCGTTCTCCCCCGACGATCAAGACCGAATCATGTACCGCAACGCCGCGGCGTTTTACGGCATCCAATAAATCGATCGCTGCGCGTCGTTGGGCGCCGCTTCCATTAGACTATTCGCATCAAAGGCGTTGACCGCACGCCGATTCATCTCATTGTCTAAATGGAGCCGTGTCGCGGAATGACTCGGACGAATAGGCCAGGCGAGCGGAAGGGTGTTGCTGTTCTTGGCGACCTACGCGTTCATCCCCGCGCCGAAGCAGCTCGTCCTGGCCGGCGGCTTTATGGGCGCATTGATGCTGCCGCCGCTCGGTGTCACCGCGGTCTATTCGCGATATCGTCGCAGTGATGACCGCTTACGGCCCAGCGCCACCTGGGATCTGTTCCTCTGGCTTAGCATGTTCGGCCTGTTCATTGCGGGCGGTTGGGCGTTCTACACCAAAGTCATCAAGCCGCTCATGGCGGAGGTTTAAGGATGAAATTCAATCGACGGGAAGTCATCGCGGCGGGTGCCGCTGGCACAGCGGGCTTACTCACGGGATGCGGCGCGCTGATGAAATCAGGCAAGGCCGGCCTAGCCAGCGGGTTGGTCGATGCGCACGCCCACGCCTGGTCCGACGATCTTGAAAAGTACCCGCTGGGGCCTTGGGCGACCAAGGCGGATATGAAGCCCGCGACGTTTACTGACGACGAATTGCTCGCCGTCACTAAGCCGTACGGCGTCGAGCGCGTCGTCCTCATCCAGCACGCGCCGCTGCACGGCTACGACAACTCGTACATCCTCGACTGCGCGAAGGCCCGCCCCGACACCTTCAGCGTGGTCGCGATGATCTTGCAGGGCACCGCCAACAACGTGTTTTTCTAAGCCATAGGCCCGGCCTCTTTCTCCTCGGGATGTCGTTAGCCAGCCGATATACGGTTTCGATAAAACCGCGCGTCGGGTATGGTGTTCAGACTCTTACCGAAGGAAGCCCGCTTGAGAAGACGACTTTCCCTCCACGCGAATTGTTTCGGCGTATGTGCCGTAGCGCTTGGCATGCTGCTGGCCTGCAGAGCGCCTGCTGAACAAGCCCCGGCCGAGCCAGCCGACTCGGCCGAGCAGCTCGACTCGCCCGATAAGCCCGTAGCGGAGAAGGTCGAGTTGCCCGGCATCACGATAGATGCCAAGAACAAGCTCGTCGATGTCGTCGCGAAGGTCGCGCTGGACCACGGCCTGCTCGAGTTGGTGGCCTGTACCAAGGACACCAAGGAGCACGAGTCGCTGCTCATCATCGATGCGGTGCCGATGCACATCCACGCAGCGCTACTGCTGATCGGCGCGGACAACGGCCACCCCGCGATGGCCAAGCCCGCCAACGAAGAGCGGACCGAGTGGATCCACCTGCCACCGCGCGGCGACGAGATCCTTGTCTCACTGGTTTATCCCGACCCCGAGGATGAGCAGAAGACTATCGAGCGGCCGATCGGCGATTTCCTCAAACGTGCCGAGCGCGACCCCGCGCCGAACCCCGGTGTCGAGGAAGCAGCGGACGGCCCGGCGAAGGTGTTCGAGGTGTTTCTCTTCGCCGGCTCCGTGTTGGTCGATCGCGAGGGTGAGGAGCGCACCTACGTCGCGGACCAGAGCGGCAACGTGATCAGTATCTCGACTTTTGGCGACGAACTGCTCTGCCTGCCCTCGCGTGTCAGCCAGGAGAACAGCGCCCTGGTCTGGTCGGTCGACGACAAGCACCTGCCCAAGGTAGGCACCAAGGTGTCGCTGCGGCTCAAACTTAAAGAACAGCCTGATCAGGAACAGCAGGAATGATGCGACGGGTCGCTTTGATGTTTTTCTGATGATCGCGAGTTCGCTTACTACGGTCGCGGGAGACGGATACTACAAAGACCCGCACGGCGTGTTCTCGACCCGGCCGAGCACCGATACGCCGCTGGTTCAAGTCAAACCGACGATGATCGAGACCAGGCGTGTGCCCGACGGCCTGGCCTGAGGCACATACCTCGTGTAGGCATCGAAAGATGAACAATCCGAAGCGACGCAGAGCTATAACGTGATGACGCACTCGTTGACGCCGATGGCGGTAAGCCGTATTGGATCAACCCCCGCGCGGACATTAAGCAGGAACATTTTGCTAAGGGTTTGAGCGATTTACTCAAGGCCGCGTACAACGGGCAGGACTAAACGCTCTGCTGCGGTTAAAATGTTCGCGATGCCCACTCAGCCCAACGCTAGCCCCGCTTGGCAACGCCGCCACCTGGTCGGTATCGAGCCGCTGACCGCCGACGAGGTCCGCACGCTGCTCCGCAAGGCCAAGAGCTACGAAGGCGTTTCGACCAGCCGGGCGCTGCCCAAGAACGCGGACCTGCACGGCAAGGTCGTTGTGAATCTTTTCTACGAGGACTCGACCCGCACCCGAGCCAGTTTTCGTCTCGCGGCCAGCCGGCTGAGCGCGGATGTGCTGGATATGTCCGCCTCGGGCTCGAGCGTGTCCAAGGGCGAAACCCTTGTCGACACCGCGCGCAACATCGAGGCGATGGGCGTGGACATCATCGTCTGCAGACACGGTCAGAGCGGGGCGGCGATCCAACTCGCTCAGGCCACCGACAGCGCGATCGTCAACGCCGGTGACGGCCAGCACGAACACCCGACCCAGGCACTGCTCGACGCCTACACGATCGCCAAGCGGCTGGGCCTTGACGCCGACTTCGATTTCACCGGCCTGACGATCGCGATCGTCGGCGATATCGGCCATTCGCGTGTCGCCCGTTCCAACGTGCACTGCCTGACAAAACTCGGTGCCAAGGTCATCCTCGTCGGCCCGCCTACGCTTTTGCCCGGGGCTTTCGACGGGCTGGACTGTGAGATGAGCCATGACCTCGACGATGTCCTGCCGCGCATCGATGTGATCAACATGCTCCGGGTGCAGTTTGAGCGGCTCGCCGGCCCGGCCTTCCCCAGCCAACGCGAGTACACGACACTCTACGGCCTGACCGCCGCGCGGATGCAGCGGGCCAAAGACGACCTGGTCGTCATGCACCCCGGCCCGATGAACCGCGGCTTGGAGATCGAGTCGGCCGTCGCAGACGGGCCCAACTCGGTCATCCTCGATCAGGTCGCCAACGGCCTGGCGGTGCGGATGGCGACACTCGCACTCGTCGCCGGGCAATAAAGGTGGGACAGGCATCTTGCCTGTCATCTATCATGCTGTTCATCAAGATAATAGGCTGGAAGCCTGTCCCACCGTTTGTTTATGCTGCCCCACCCATGCCCGATGTGAACGCACCATCCCAAGGCCTGCTCGTTATCGTCTCCGGCCCGTCCGGCGCCGGCAAGAGCACAATCGTCAACGCGATGGTGGGGCGCCTCGACGCGTTCTTAAGCCTGTCGATGACGACCCGGCCGATGGGCCCCAACGATATCGATGGCGAGCACTACCTCTTTGTCAACGAGCGGGAGTTCAGAAACCAGGTCAAGCTCGGCCAGATGCTCGAGTACGCCCAGGTCTACGACAACCTTTACGGCACGCCCGCCGAGCCGATCGAGCAGGCCTTGGCCGCGGGGAAGATCGTGATCCTTGAGATCGATGTGCAGGGCGCCAAGCAGGTCAAGCAGCGGATGCCCGAGGCGATCGGCATCCTGATCGAGCCGCCTAGCGACGAGGTGCTGCTCGCGAGGCTCCGGGCCCGCAAACGCGAGGACGAAACGATCATTCAGAAGCGTTTTTCAAAGGCCAGGGACGAGATCCGGTTGGCCCACGACCTGGGGATCTACAAGTATTCGGTGGTCAATGACCATCTCGAGAGCGCGATCGACCGCGCGGCCGCGATTGTGGAGCAGGAGTTGATGGCCAAGCAGGGCGTTTAATCGGTTACTGGCTCTGCGGCCCATGCCTTACACTATGTCGATGCAGCCGGCCGTTTTCCTCGACCTCGACAACACGATCATCGACGCCAGCCAGGGTGTGCCCGGTGCCGAGACGGTGTCCCTGATCAAGGGCGCCGCCCCGGCGATCGCGTCGCTGCGCGGGCTCGGCTACCGGATTGTTGTGGCGGCCAATCACGAGGGCGTCGCCCGCGGTGAGCGGACCGAGGAAGATGTCCACGCGATCCACGCCCGCGTTGCCGAGCTGGTGGAGCAGACCGCTAACGGGGCGGTGATCGACGCGTTTTACTACTGCCCGTTCCACCCCAAGGGCAAGCTAAAAAAGTATAAGAAAGACCACCCAACGCGCAAGCCCAAGCCCGGGATGCTCGAGCAGGCCGGCGAGGACCTCAAGCTGGACCTGACGACCAGTTGGATGATCGGCGACGAGTTGGCGGATGTGCAGGCAGGTCACGCGGCCGGTGCGCGGACGATCCTGCTTCGGCCTGATGCGGAGCGTTTGATGCCCGTGGACCCGGCGTCGATCGAGGGCGTGACGGCCGAGCCGCCGGATCGCGAGCGGCCGACCGGGCCGGATTTTTTCGCGGTCAGCCTCGTTGACGCGGCGCGCTTGATCGCTCAGCAGCCGCGCGTCGAGCAGACGGAGGCGAAGGCTGTGTCGCCCGACCGCAAGTGGGATGCGGAGAAGATCGCCAAGATCCAGGTTCCCCGACCGGCTAAGCTGGCCGACGCGCCGCAAACCAGCCCGCCGGCCGCGGTGCGAGAGTTCCGCCCATGGGGCGCGCCGACCAAGCAAGAGGGCGATGACGCCCCGATCGTCGCCAAGCCATTCCGCAAGCGTCACCAGGCCGAAGCCGCGGTGGCCGAGCAAGCGGGCCCTCCCGCTGAGGCAACGACACAACCGGCTCCGACGCCACCGCCCGCCCCTACGATCCCTGAGCCGATCCGCCAGGCAAAAGAGCGCAAGCAAGCGGCAGCGTCGCAGAGCGAATCGGATAGCGACAAGACCCTCCGCATGATCCTCCACGAGTTGCGGGCCCAGCGCGGCAAGGACCAGGAGTTTACGTTCCTCGCGATCGTGGCGGTGGCGCTGCAGTTGGTCGCGGTGGTCTGCCTGCTCGGTGGGCTCTTTATGGGCGGGGACAACGACGGGATCTTTCTGCGATGGCTCGGCGCGGGCGTGATGGCGCAGCTCACCGCGATCGCGACGCTCTTGTACGGGCGGTGAGGCTGAACCGGTATGAACGAGAAGACAAACGACATCCCGTGCCGGCGAATCCTCGTCATCATGCCCGGCCTGCTCGGTGAATCCGTCATGGCGACCGCGATGTTGCACGCCATCCGCCAAGCCCACCCCGAGGCACACATCACCGCGCTGGTCAAGCGGCGGCTGCGCCCGGTGCTGTACGGGCTTGAGTGCGTTGACCGCGTCCTCTCGATCCGCAAAGGGTCGCGGAAACACCGCCAGCGAAAATCATCCAAGGCCCGCTCGTCGGTGATACGTCTGGGCCGTCGGCTGTCCCGGGGCAACTTCGACACCGCGGTCATCCTGCCGCTGTCGTTTAAGGCCGTGGCGCTGCCCACCCTGGCGGGGATCAAACGCCGGGTCGGCTATGAGTCCGACGGCAGGGCGGTGCTGCTGACCGACCGCCTGGTTGCCCGGCACCAACAGGCAGGCAAGTCCAAGAGCGCGACGATCGATGGCTACCTCGCCTTGGCACGTTATTTGGGTGCGCACCATCCCAGCCCCTCGATGCACCAGGCCCTGCATCCCGACGCCGGTGACGGGTTGACGCAGCGGTTGAGTTCAGCAGGCGTTGACCCCGAGGGCAAGGAGCTGCTCTTGGTCAACCCCGGTGCGCCGACGGCCGAGCGCCGTTGGTCGCCAAGGCGCATGGCCCACCTCTGCGAGATGCTCAGCGAACGGTTCGGCTTGGTCCCCGTCGTGACCGGCACACCGGCCGAGCGGACGGTTGTGCAGGAACTGCTGGACCGTGCAACCGTGCCGATCCTTGACTTGCCCGAGTTGGGTCGCGACCTGCACCTGCTCAAGGCGATGGTTGCGCGCAGCCGGATGATGGTGACCAATGACACAGGGCCGCGTTACCTGTCGGCCGCGATGGGGGTGCCCGTGCTGACGCTGTTCGGCCCGACCTCGCCGCAGGGCTCGGGGTTGATGCTGTCGCACGAGGAGCAGGTCGTATCCGATGGGATCAGCGTGGATGCGAGGAACGACCCGCGTTTCAAGGGCCGTGCAAGCCTGGACGTGCTGCACGCCGACGAGGTCTTTGAGCATGCCAGCGAGCTCTACGAGACAACCCGCACGCTCCACGTCAGCGGGCAGGGCCTGTGATGCCTCGGCACGTCGCGATCATCTGTGACGGGTTGGACGCGGCCGACCCGGTCACACAACCGAGCATCGAACTCGCTGCGGATCTTGTCCGCGACGGCTATCGCGTCTCGCTACTGACGGCGGGGCCGATCGACGTTGACGTCGATGAGGGTGTCGATGTGTTCACGTTTGAAGCAGGGGCCCGTTTGCGTTGGCTGGGGATCCTCCGCTTTCGGCGGTGGGTTGCCAGGACCCTGGCCGGCCTTGGCGCGGACCGAACGGTCTCGTTGAACAGCACGATGACGGCGGACTTGCTCGTCCCCATGCGCGGCCTGCTTCAAGCCAGGATCGAGCACCGCCTGCTGCAAGCGGAAAGCGCCTACCAACGCTTGATCAAGCGGCTGACCTGCCTGCTGCCAGGTGTATGGTTGCCGCGAAGCTTTGAAAAGCAGGCGTTGTCGCATGAGTCGCTGAAGGCGGTAGTCGCGCTGAGCCCGAGGGTTGCGGCCAGCCTGCGCAGCGCAAACGTTCGCCCGGGTGCTGCGATCCAGTCGGCTCACTTGCCGATCATGCCGACGCGCGTCGACACAGCAGGCGTACGCACGAGCAGGGACAAGCTGGCCCGCGCGTTGGGGCTTGATCCAGAAGCGTATTGGGTCACGTTCCCGTTTACATGGTCGGGCGCGCATGGGCTTGAGCCGTTGATCCGTGCGCTTAAGCCGTTTGTGGATCAGGGCAGCGATGCGGTGCTGTTGCTGGCAGGGCCCACGCGCTATACCCATTTTGCATGGATCGCGGAGCTGGGCCTGCGTGAGCGCGTTCGGTTCGTTGGCAAGACCGCCCGCCTAGACGTGCTGCTGCCTTGTAGTGACCTGGCGGTCTACCCGGCCGATTACGACCCGGTCGGCTGGGGGGTGCTTGCGGCGTTGGGTTCGGGCAGGCCGATCATCACGACTGCGGCAAGCGGCCTGGCGGACGCGGTTGAAGCGCGGGGCGGGACGGTGCTGCCGAGCCCGGCCCAGCCGCAGGCTCTTCTTCAAGCCATGCGGGCCCATCACGCCGCGTGGCAGGGCGGGGCGGCTGATCCGGCGGCCCCTGAAGCCTTAAAGGGCTTAACGCTGGCAGAGGCGGTCAAGGCCCTGCTTGCCGAGTCGGTGTAAAACGCCGCCCCTGAGCCCCGAGGCGGGCGAGCAGGCTTGCATCGGGCAGGACAATCGCCTAGACTGCCGGGCTCGATATTCCCCGATAGACCCCTGCGCCAAGAGACGACGCATGCCAACGATCAACCAACTGGTTACGAAGCCCCGCCGCAAGCCGAAGGTCAAGTCCAAGGTCAAGGACCTGGACCAGTGCCCTCAGCGCCGCGGCGTCTGCCTGCAGGTCAAGACCGTGACCCCTAAGAAGCCGAACTCCGCGCTTCGTAAGGTCGCCCGTGTCCGCCTGTCCAACGGCAAGGAAATCTCCGCGTACATCGGCGGCGAAGGCCATAACCTCCAGGAGCACAGCATCGTGCTCGTCCGTGGCGGCCGTGTCCGCGACCTCCCCGGTGTCCGATACCACGTCGTCCGCGGCGCACTGGACACCCTCGGCGTTGACGGCCGTAAGCGTGGCCGTTCCAAGTACGGCGTCAAGAAGCCTAAGGGCTAAGACAATTCAGCGATTCAATTTCGTCCCGCGGCAGTAATCGATTGGCTGGTTGCCTCTCGGTGAACAACTCGGCCAACTGAGAGCCGACCGCCGCCCGACACAAGGAGCCCCGACATGGGCCGTGGATTCACCAAGTCCGAAGAACAACTCAAGCCCGACCCGAAGTTCGGCGACAAGACGCTCGCCCGCTTTATCAACTGTGTCATGCTCGACGGCAAGAAGTCCGTCGCACAGCGCATCATCTACGACGCCTTCGACGAGATCGAGAAGCGCAACAACGGCGACGAGCCGGCCATCGAAATCTTCCACAAGGCCCTCGAGAACGTCCGCCCCAACGTCGAAGTCCGCTCCAAGCGTGTCGGCGGTGCGAACTACCAGGTCCCGATGCAGGTCAACAAGAAGCGTCAGCAGTCGATGGCCTTCCGTTGGATTATCACCGCCGCCCGTGCCGAGCGTGGCAAGCCGATGTACCTCCGCCTGGCCAAGGAACTGTCCGACGCCGCGCGTGGCGAGGGCAAGTCCGTCAACCAACGCGAGCAGACCCACCGCATGGCCGAGGCCAACAAGGCCTTCGCCCACTTCGCGTGGTAATAAGTGGGACAGGCATCTTGCCTGTCATCAACAACCAAAAATCAACAACCCCGGCCACCAGGTCGGGGTTGTTTTTTGTCGAGCTGTGTAGCGGGCCACGCGCAGCGTCCCGTGCGAGTCATGACAGATGGTTTGAACGGGACGCTGCGCGTCACCCGCTACACGTGCAATCAATCTCGAGTCAACACGCCCGCACGCTTGAGATGTTCTTCGATCTCACCGCGGTATACCGTAATCTCATCGCCGTTGGGCAGGTCGTTGTGGCCCGCATCAAACAGCAGCACCCGCGCGTCATCCGCAGCGGCCTCCAGTTTCGACGCGTGGCCGACGGGCACGATCGTGTCGTGCCGGCCGTGCATGATGAGGATCGGGGTGTCGATCTCTTCAAACGCGTCTTCGGACTTCAGCGGGCTGGTCACGATGAACGGCGGGGCCCCGTAGCGCAACGCCATACTCGACACGCTCCTAAACGTGCTCTCGACGATCAGTGCCGCGGGGTCGGTCTGCAGCGCGACCTGCGCCGCGATCCCGCCGCCGACCGATCGGCCGTGCAGGACGAGTCTGCTCACATCGACACCGTCACGCCCAAGCACTTCCTCCAGCACGGCCAAACTATCCGCGACGATGTGCGCCTCCGACGGTGTCCCGTCGCTGTGCCCGTACCCGCGGTACTCGACCATCAGCACATGAATACCTAAGCCGTGATAGAGGTCGATGATGCCGTGTTGGCGACCGATCAACTCCGCGTTGCCATGAAAGAACACCGCGAGCGGCGCGGGGCCGCTAATCCGCCAATCCGGGTGCGGGACAAGCCACGCGGCCGTCGTGCCTTCGTCGGTTGTCAGTTCGATAACTTCGGTATCCACCGTCGGCAGCGTCTTGCTCGGTAGCCCCGCCATACTCGCGGGGAAGATCAGCTTGGTCTGAAACAAGAACAGCAGCCCGCAGTAGATCACGTACAGCGACAGCAGGGTGATCAGCCAAGTCGTGATGCGTTTTCGAATACTGCTCAATTGGCTTTGTTCCATTGCCTGCTAAGCCAGACGATCAAAATTACCGCAATAGAAATTCGAAAAAAACCTTCTCCCAGCATCACTAAGGCGTAAGTTAAACTAGATTCATGAGCTATTTCGTACAGCGCAAGATACTGGACGGCTGAACTCATAAATCCTTGGATACCGGTCACTGTCAGCCAGGCTGCAAATAGAGCCAGTCCGATTTGCAGCAGTGCCTTTCGTCCTTCAAGTTTAATGAGGACATTTGTGTCTTGCGGTATGGCTAGCCGTGCGAGAAGAGGCGAAAATAACCACAGTCCAACTGCTGTAGCGATCGTGATAATGCCACCTGCCATGATTAGGATCCATTGCACTGAATCGACGTCGCCATAGCCACCCGAGATGAACCAGAGAAACTGGCGAAGCCAGCCGTTACCTGCGGTGAGTAGAAGTACAATCGTAAGAACCGCAATCAATCGCAAACCGCCAATAAAGATCGTCCGTCCAGCACAACCCCTCAAGTGTGAAATCGATGCACCAACTCCAAAACCACATTCCGGGCAATCAGCGGAAAGTTTCAGACCGCGAAGTTTGTATCCACACTCGATACAAGCCGAGTCATCTTCGACTTGATGCGGCTTAGATTCTTCGTGTGGCTTGGCGCTTGTTGTCACGGCGTCACTATCTGGGGTACCCGGTTCGTCCATACCCGATCATACCCGGAAGATCGCGCCAAGCTTCTTGCCCATCAGCACGCTTGCGCCGATCAGCGTCACCGCGAGGAGGGCCATGCCCCAGACGCCCATGGCGCTGGCGATGTATTGGCCGTCGCCCAGGCGGTTGTAGAGCGTCCAGATCGCCTTGGTGACCGGGAAGTGCTGGGCACGCTCGGCCAGGATCAGCGAGTCGCTCACCTCCAGCATCGCGAAGGCGAAGACGAGGATGCCGCCGGCGATGAGGTTGGCGAGGATCAGCGGCACAACGATGCGGCGGATCGCGGTCATCAGCGAGGCGCCGAGGTTCAGCGCCGCCTCTTCGAGCTGGCCGGAGGTCTGCTCCAGGCCCGCCGCAGCGGAGCGGAGGATGTAGGGCAGCCGGCGGATGGTGTAAGCGACGATCAGAAAAACCAGCGGGTTAGGCGCTTCGCCACGCACCTGCAACAAGCCCGCGACCGTGTCCATACCTCGGGCAGCGAAGAAGTCGGACAGTGGCTTAAACGGCCAACTCAAGCTCATCGCCACGTAACCGAAAGCCATCACCAGCCCCGGCACCGCGAGTGGCAGCATGCCGAGGGTATCGAGGATCCAGCCCCCGCGGATCTTGACGCGCACGGTGAGGTACGCGATCGCCAGGCCGAGGATGATCGCGAGCACCATCGCCGACAGCGCGTAGATGAGCGAATTGATGATGGACGGCACGGCCAGGCTGTGCTTGAGCATGCCCTCGAAATGCTCGGTGGTGAGCGACTGCGGCAGCACCGTGCGGTACCAGTCGTTGCCCGCGGTCATGCCGGACAGCGAGTTGAGGATGACGCCGATGTGCGGCAGGATCGCCAGCGCCGTGATGCCGATGAAGAGCGACGC
>JAHQVV010000131.1 GCA_019634195.1 Phycisphaeraceae bacterium
AAAAGAGGGGTGCTAAATCAAACCAACAGCACAGCAGACCCGCGAACAGGCGCGGATCACTCGGTCCCCTTCAAATTGTTTCAAGCCCGGAACCCCAGACCGGTTCCCACGGATGAAGCCTGAAACGAGACGGCCCACGCACTCTGAATCACGGGCCAATCTTGTTGTACCCAATGACCTAACGTGCGCCAAGGGTTAGTTCGCGCGATCAGGCTGTTTATTTTCAGCCAAGAACTCTGACAAAGAAGAAGCGAATACCGGCTTCGTGCGCACGAGGTGACGCTCAAACATCAAATGATGCCATGACGCCTTGGCGATCAAGCAATTTAATCGGGCAGGCAGGGATGCTATTCGTGCAGTCGACCTTCAAAATATGCGCCACCTGTGCGCATATCGTTGCAGTACCTATAGGGCATGGTCATGGATCGGCATGCACGGATCGCATAAGAGCTCCTAAAGCTTTTGACCCCTCCGACCAATCGATCATTGCAGACATGCCATCGTCCTCGTACTGGACCCAGCCCGGCTTGGGGCCGCCTCGCATCTTGGCCTACTACGCCGACATCGACGCTGCAGCCACAGGCGACGACCTCAAGGCCCAACTGCACGACCTCATCGACGACCACACCGAGTTGAACTACCGTGAGCTATGAGATGCCCTGGCCGCCACAGACGCGGATCTCGATCGCCCCGGGCATGTCCTGCTGTTCTACACCGGTTGGTCACTCCCGGCCGACGCCCACGGCAACGACCCGAGCGGCTGGAATCGTGAGCACCTCTGGGCCAAATCTCGCGGCGACTTTGGCACCCGGCAAGGCGCGGGGACCGATCTGCACGCGATCAGGCCGACCGACGTGACGGTCAACGCCACGCGGGGCAACAAGGCCTTCGACGCCGGCGGAGAGCCGTACATCGATGGGGACGGCCCTACAGCGTGCCGAAGCGACTCCGATTCGTGGGAGCCTCCCGGCGGAGAAACGCGGCGACGTCTCCCGCTCTCTGTTCTACATGGCCGTGCGCTACGAAGACGCCGATCTCGACCTCGAACTGACCGAGGATGCACGTGGCCAGCAGGACAAGGCCCCGGTGCACGGCGTTCTATCGACGCTGCTGAGATGGCACGAGCAGGATCCGCCGGATGACGCTGAGCGCCGGCGCAATGATATCGTTGAGCAATTACAGGGCAATCGAAATCCATTTGTGGATCGGCCTGAATTCGTGCAGAGAGTGTGGCAGAGCGGATAGTGCTAGCCTCCCACAGATGCACCAAGGCGTGTGATATATAGCAGATCTCTGCCACCGCTTCGCAATAATCCTAATTCGATCATCTGCGCCACATCGTCTATAAGAAAGCGGGGATCTATTGCTTCAATTATTCCGCCGTCACCGTCCAGAATGCACAACGATTTGTTGCCGTCTTCGGGGTGCGTTATAAGAACTTCAGTCGCATTGGCTGCATTTATAGCTGTCAAAAAATGAATAACCTGATCAGATAATCGAGGTATCACCTTGCCGATCGGGCCAAGTGTTCGTGAACTAGCCATAGCCGATCCGATGATTGACTCAATTCGTTTCAGTGCCCCCATTACCTCTTCATGGTTTGATTGAAGTGTGGCATCGATCGCCTGGCTCAACTCAGTGTTTGAGTTGATCATTTCAGCGAGCTGATCAAATTGATGGCGCATAAGCCAGTCATGAAAGTCGGCACGCTTGGCATTCTTGGGGGTAGTCCGCTCAGACTTCCAAGTGTGTATCAAGCCAACCAGCGTAGCTGGGATCATGGCGAGTGTGATGGGATCAGCCAATTTTCGTACCCGTATAAGAAAAAATGTCGGACTCTAAAATGCGGGCGACTTCCAGTTCACCCAGTTGAATTGCTCGGTCCCGAGCCCTTTGCATTCGCGTGGCCCAACCTTTGCCGTGGTAGGCCGATCCCACTTCGTGGCATATTTCATGGATGATCAGGGCCCTGACGCCAGGACGGGGCATGCCATTTATTGAATGGCGACGCAGATAAACCCGATTGGCCTTACTGTCGCAATAACCTGTGCTACCGCGGAGTTGTTCATCAGTGCCAAATTCGGCATCCCACCGACCGCCGCGGTCCCATCGAGGGAAGTATGACGCCTTGATTTCATGGAACAGTTCGCTGAGTCTCTGCGAATTCATGATCCATCCTTCGCCGGCCGACCCGGCCCAGGCCGTTCACGACGCTCGAACGCCTCGATAGAACGCTCGTCGATGATCCAGTTGCGGCCGACCTTCGTGCCCTTGAGATCGCCCTTGCGGATCAATAAGGCAACGTGGGGCTGTGTGACGTTCAATCGATCTGCTGCTTCGGCGGTGCTTAAGTATGCCATCAACGCAGTCTATGAATATATTCGTTATCGAGCAAATTTTTTTTGCAAAGGGGCTTGTATATTAATTCGATATCGAATATATTAAAAGGATAGTCAATAGCACCCCACAACGAAAGGCAGACCGATGACCACGACCCTGATCCCCACCATCGAACAGATCATCACCCGCGAGGAACTGACCCAGCGACTCGGCGAGCAGCGCGGCGTCACCTTCGCGACCCTGACCACCCGCACCGACGCCCGCTGCCGCAAGACCGGCAACCCCTTCGGCCAGGTCTTCAAGGCCGCCCGCGTGAACATCGCCATCGGCTACAACTACGAGAACTCGGTCAACCTGCAGCGCCAGCGTGAAGGTGTCGCCAACGGCTTCGAGGCTCAGGGCCGCAAGTGGGGCGAGCACGGCGACGGCTGCCTCGTCGAGCACCACGGCAAGTTCTACCTCCGCTGCAAGGTGCAGAAGGCCATCAGCCGCCACTACGAAGACGCCGACGGCACGCTACTCGACCCCGAGGCCGTGAAGCCTTTCCTGCCCAAGCGACGCAGCGCACCGCAGCAGGGCGTCGAGCGTGAGCTTGTCGAGCGATCGTACAAGCTCGAAAGCATCCTCTCGATCGCCCTCGACGGTCAGGTCTACCGCATCGAAGATTGAGCCCTCCACCCCTCCACCGGCCAACGCTGGTGACGGGGTTTTACGGTCGGGATCGTCCCGGCTACCACGAAAGCGGCCCGCCGCAGTGCTGGAACACCGATAGCGGGCCTGACCTTCACCGATGAGGCATCACCGATGAGAACTACCTCCGATCGTATCGAACTCCTGACCGAGCAGCTACACGATCTCAGCCGTAACACAGTGAGCCAGCCTAAAGCCCAGGCTCTGCTGCGCGTCGCCGATTACCTACTTCACCAAAGCTCTGATTTTTGTTTGGATTTTGCAGATGAGTTGGAGTGTCAATTAAAACGGTGTGGATTATCCCCTGAACTTGCAGGACCGAAGCTGCGCCTGATCGGCCACATATCAGCCTGATTCGTATCTCAGCGGCGTAAGCGTCACGTCTAAACAAGCGGTCCGGCGCGTGGTGAGACACGCGGCCCCGTCGCTGGCTCAAACCCGACGAACCCGCGGCGTAACTGGGCGTCGACCGTCACGCGCACTAGGCCCGCAGACGCCACGCTACGACGTGCAGGAACTCGATGAGGCGATGGCCAACAAGGATGCAAGATGATCAACCCTGAACTGGTCGAACTATTCGAGAAGATGGACGCCAACCCCGAGGCCGCGGCAGGCCTGGCCGTTGACGATCGTCGGCGTGCGGCTCTTGTTGATGTGATCGCAACGCTCACGGCCGACCAGGTGATCGGCTTGGCCGACACGATCAACAAGCGGATCGACGAGGCCGGACCCGATCCGAGCGAGGACCGGATCCTCGCCGAGTTGGTCCTGCTCGGTTGGTCGACTGCGATTGAATCTTTGAGAGAACGATACCGGCAACAACATGGAGAGGCCAACGATGTCGATTGAGAAACCCTCACCCCTACACCCCGACACGGTCGCCGAGATGAAGCACAGCGGATGGCGCGGCTGGGCCAAGGGGCAAAGCGATCTTGACCAGCACGCCGAAGCAATCAATCGCGAGCTACGTCTTCAACCGCCCCAACGAATCGTCGACATGTACGCCATTGCTAAAAAAGGCTACGAAGACCCTAACCGCGATCTGTTCACGATGCTTGGCTACGTCAAACTGAGCGAGTTGGTCGCTGAGTGGTACTCCGAGGTCGCGGCAGGCCTGCACGATGAGATCGATGACGCGGACGCCGGCGGCTGATCCCTCTGATTGCAGTAATCCATGCATACCGCGCAAACTACCGCGCCCGTTTGTTAGCTGTTGCAATCAAATCTCGTTCTATGTACTGTAAATACGGTTTTGGTTGGTCTTGACCGGTTTGCAAGCAGCAGGTCATCGGTTCGAGCCCGATACGCTCCATTTTAAAGCCGTACGGCCGGTCGTGAAAGCGTCCCGCTCCGTGCGGCTTTTTTCTTGTTCGCAATGGCGGGCGGGAGTAAGCATCGCGGCTGATCCGGTACACTTTATGGATGCCCGATCGCCCCCGTGTCTTGTTGCTGTGCAATTTCAGTAAGCCGATGGTGACCGAAGCGCTGCAGACGTTTGCCCCTTGGCTGGCGGAGCGTGCCGAGGTCGTTGGCCAGCTCGATACCCGCGCGGTGTCGCTTGATATGGTTGACGGGTTGCCCGAGACGGATTTGGCGTTCGTGTTGGGTGGGGACGGGACGTTGTTGAGCCAGGCTCAGGTGATGGTCGAGAGGGGTGTGCCGATCCTGGGGATCAACTTCGGCAAGCTCGGCTTCCTCGCGGAGTTCTCGGTAGAGGATGTCAACAAGCACTGGGACCTGATCGCGTCGGGCAAGGCGCGGATGACCGAGCGGATCATGCTCGATGTCGCGGTGTACCCCGAAGGTGCGCCGCAGTGGGGCGGGCTCAATGGCCATGCGGGCGGCGAGCGGCCCGAGATGCCCGAGCCGGTGTTCAAGGGGACGGCACTGAATGATGCGGTCATCGTCGCCGGCCCGCCATACCGGATGGTCGAGATTGAGTTGATCATCGAGCCGCAGTGGTCACGCCAGAGCGCGACGACGTTCCGCGGTGACGGTGTGGTGGTCTCCACGCCTTCGGGCTCGACGGCTTACAACCTCTCGGCCGGCGGCCCGATCATCTCGCCCGGGATCGATGGCATGTGCGTTTCGCCGCTGAACCCACAATCGCTCGCCTTCCGGCCGATCGTGTTCTCCGGCCAGTGCGACTGCTGGATGCACCTTCACTACGCCAACGAGGGCACCGCCTTGGTCCTCGACGGCCAGGCATCGACGCCGCTCGCCAAGGGCCAGCAGGTCGCCATCACCAAATACACCAAGACCCTCTCGCTGATCCACAACCCCGAGCTGAGCTACTGGACCATGCTTTCGCACAAGATGCATTGGGCGGCGAGCCCCAGGCGCGTGTGAGCTTGTTGCGTTGTCTATCGCTCCTAATTATCAGAAAGCAACCTGATCAGTTCTAGCAGGTATCGCTACGCATAATTGCAATCAGGAGACTTGTTATGCGTTCTACCGCGATGAATCGGATGATCCGTTTACCACTTATATTCTGGCTGCTGCTCTTGGGGCTGTTGTTCACAGCCAAGCTGGTCTGGGCGGAGCCTTACAAAGAAGCGGCGGGGCCGTACCGGGTTGATTCGTTTCTATTGGAGTTGAAAGACGACGAGCGTGACCGCGCGGTCCCGATCAAGGTGTACTTACCTGCCGATACAGAGGGGCAGTTGCCATTGGTTCTTGTGTCGCACGGGTTTGGTGGGTCGCGTGAAGGGCTAGCTTATCTGGGCAAGCACTGGGCTTCGCATGGGTATCTCTGTGTGCATATGCAGCACTTGGGAAGTGACACGAGCACGTGGCGTGAGTTGCCCGTGAAAGATCGGCTGCAGGCGCTTCGTGAAGCGGTCCGTAAACCATCGGTCTCGATTGACCGTGCTGAGGATGTGCCTTTCGTGCTCGACACGCTGTTAAGGCTTGACGCTCAAGTTGGGACGGCGTTTTATGGCCGGATTGATGCTGATCAGATCGGGATCGCGGGGCACTCTTACGGTGCTTGGACGGCGATGGCGGCAGGTGGGATGACCGTTGGCAGCACGCCGTGGAAAGACGGCAGGTCGTATGCGGATGATCGTATCCGTTGCATGCTGCCACTATCGCCACCCATTATCGCCAACGAGCGCCTCTACAAAGCGACCTATGGCACGTTGAAGATCCCGGTCCTCTTCATGACCGGCACGCTAGACACCAGCATCATTAGCGATATGCCCGCGGCGCACCGGAAGATCCCATACCACACGATGCCCGGCCCATCCGACGACGGCCAGCCCAAGTACCTCATCAACTTCAACGGCGCCGACCATATGACTTTCTCCGGCGAAACAAAACGCCTCCTACGCAGCAAGGTCAGTCTCGAAGACAACAAGGCCTTCCACCGCATCATCCTGCAGAGCACGACCGCGTTCCTGGACACCTACCTGCTCGGCGACCCCGACGCGAAACAATGGCTCAACGGCAAAGGCTTCGTCGACCGCGTCGGCGATCGCGGCGAAGTCGAGATGGATGTCCGCAAAAAAGAATAATCAAACCGGTTTTACCGCAGAGGCGCGGAGATCGCCGAGGAAGGCAAAGTGAGTTGGTCTCTGGCATCTGCCTTGAACCCAAAAAACGCTGCCATCAATCCGTGTCTATCCGTGGCCAAAAACTGCATTGATGCCTTCCTCCGCGCCTCCGCGGGTCAACTCTGCCTTACGATCACATCACTCGTCGTCATCGTCGCCAAAGAGCTGCTTCACCGCTGCTTGCTTGGTATCTTTCTCCTCCCGCATCCGCAGCACCGCTTCCATCAGCTCTGCATCCGCCGGGTGCGTCAGCTTGAGGTTCAGCGGGTCGCCCTCGACGATAAAAACCTTATGCCCGGCCCGTTCGGCAACGCTGGCGTCGTCGGTGATGCCTGTGGCGTTGCTTGCATCGATCCCTTGATATGCTTCGGTGATGAGCTGCTTCTCAAAGGCCTGCGGCGTCTGTACGCGGTACAGCCCATTGCGTGGGACCGTCTCGCTGATGCGTTTGGCTGAGCCAGCAGCGTTGTCGCCCGGCTCAAAGATTGCATCAAGCGGATCATGATGACCTGTTGAGTCGTCTACGTCATCCGCCCGCTTGACCGTGTCGCCCATCGGCAGGCCTGGGACGACTGCGCTCAACCTTTCTGTGGCCTCGAAGACGCGGCCGACCACCTCATGCGAGGCACAAGGCCGAGCCGCATCGTGCACCGCGACATGCGTCGCTTCGTCCGTGACATGGTCGAGCGCCAGCTGCACTGTCTGCCACCGCTCGGCTTCACCACCCCCAATCAGTTTGACGCCAAGGAAGCCAAGCTGGTCCGCCCAGCGGAACTTGAAGTCGTCCAACTTCTTTGGGTGCACCGCGAGGATAATCTGCCCGACATCGGCTCGGCCATGGAACAACTCGATCGTGCGCAGGAACACCGGCTTGTGCCGGAGCTCAAACTCGATCTTGCTGGCCGAGGCGCGGCCGTCAACCGCGAACCGGCTGCCCAGGCCCGCGGCGGGTAGGATGACGGTGGTGTTCATCATTCGGGAAGTTATAAACGCAACACCGGATTACTTCACGATCACCGGCTGGGGCATGAGCAGCAGGACCTGCTCATCACGGAGCAGGCTGATGCCGTGGAGGCTGCGGGTGATTTGCTTCCAGGCGGTGTCCCCGACAAGGGCTTTGGCCGCGCTGAGGGTTGCGGCGTGGTCGGGGCTGGAAAGGCCCAAGGGCAGCCCGCCGCCGGAGAGCATGCCTTCGAGGTAAGTCGCCAGTGACACGGGGTGCGGCAGTTCCATGACCGCGTAGTCGCCTTCTTCAAGCTCGGCCTTCTTCGCCACGAGCGAGATCGCGTCTTCGACGCCGCCGAGCGCGTCGGCCATGCCGCTCTTGACGGCCTGGGTGCCGGTAAACAGCATGCCCTCGTCTACGGCGTCGAGGTCTTTGAGCCTTGCGCCGCGGCCGGTCGCGACGCGGTCGCGGAACTGCTGGTAGACAAGTTCCATCGAGGCGGTGAGCTTCTTGGTTTCTGCCTCGGTGAAGTTGTCCACGGAGGACAGCAGCGATGCGTTGGGGCCGCGTGATCGGGTGTGGACGCTGATGCCGACGAGGTCATAGAGGCCCTTGAGATTGAGCTTGCCGGCGACGACACCGATGGACCCAACGATCGAGCGTGGCTCGATGAGGATCTCGTCGCAGGCGGACGCGATGTAGTACCCGCCGGACGCGGCCATCCCGCCGACCGAGCAGACGATGGGTTTTTCTTCGCCGAAGGACCGGATGGCCTGCCACATGACTTCGCTGGCGAGCGCCGAGCCGCCGGGCGAGTCGAGGCGGAGGACGACGCCCTTGACGTTGTCGTCGTAGAGCGCGTCGTCGAGCATCTCGTCGATGGTGCGTGAGCCGATGGACTCGCCGCCGCCGAAGCCGCCGCCGCCGTACTCGGAGTCGCCGGAGATGATGGCGCCGTTGGCGTGGATGACCTGGATGGTCGGGCCGTTGGTCTGGGTGACCGGGTCCTGCATGAGGGCGGCGAGCATCATCATTGGGTTCGCCGCCATCGCCGCGGCCATCGGGTTGGCGAAGGTCTGGCCCATCTCAGTATCCCAGACAAACTCGTCACCGAACTCGGTCTCGGTCACTTCGACGAGGTCCCGGCCACAGAGACGATCCACGATGCCGGACTTGATCAAGCCGCGGTCGTCGAGTGTCCACGACAGCTCCATCATCTTCTCAATTTTTTCGGTGCTGACACCCCGCCCTTCAGCGATGCGCTGGACCATCGTGTCGTACATGCCGTCGAGCAGGCCGTCCATGTTCTGCGACCACGCTTCCGATGGGCCCTTGCGCGTCATCGATTCGGCGGCACCCTTGTACTTGCCGACCTGGATGAAGTTGGGCTGGACGCCGACCTTCTCCATCAGGCCCATCATGTACATCTCCTCGATGTGCATGCCCGTGAGCTCGACCATGCCCTTGTTCTGCAGGGCGATGATGTCGCCCGCGCTGGCCAGGACGTACTCGGAGGTCGAGTAGGCCTGCGCGAAGGTGATGACGGTCTTGCCGCTGTCGCTGAGGTCTTTAAGAGCCAGGTAGATCGCGTCGGTCTGTGTGGCCGTGAGGTAGGGCATGTCGAGGTACACGACCAGGCCCAGGTAGTGCTCGCCCTCCTTGACCGTCTCGATCTGCTTGATGACCGAACGCAGCGACGCGCCCGCCTCTTCTTCGGTGATCCACGCCTCGCGGATCGGCCCCTCGCGCAGGGCCCCTTGCAAAACGAGCCAGCCGACGGACTCGCCGGGTTCCTCGGGCTGAACAACTTCCGGGGCATCGGCGGGAGCGTCTGCCTGAGCGAACGCGGTCGCGGGCACAATCATTACGAGCAGCAAGAGGGCGAGGAGGGGTCGGGTCGGTCGGGTCGTCATTGCTAAGTTCCAGTTCGATGAGAAAAGCCGATCTCGGCGGATGTCCCGGAGGCTATACATCATAGCCGTGCTTGGGCAAGACACCGTCAGAAACAGCTACCCCGTAAAGGGCTTCGGGTTGCGGGTTAATCCCCCTCGCCGTCTTGGGAGGCGCCGATGCCCAGGTTTTTTTTGCTGCGTTTCAGGGCCTTCCACAGGTCGCGGATGCGTCGGTAGGCCTCTTCTTGCGGGATCTTGCCGTTCATCTCGAGGCTGCAGATGTGCTCGATCTTGACGGTGAACTCCCGGAGATTGTTGTTGAAAAGGATCTCCTCCGGGCTGTTGGGCTGGTGAGGGTGATCCGGGTTTGGGAGTTGTTGAGACATCAACCTGCCATCATACTGAGGGTGCTGTTAATCGTTCTCTAATAATTCTAATGTTTTTACTCGTTCGCGTGCGGCGGCGGCGGCCTCGGCTTGGCCAAGGCGTTCGTACAACACCACCAACCGCTTGGGGTGGATCACGCGGTCGGGCTCAAGCAGAGCCAGCGATTCGACGTGGAACGCGGCGCGCGACAGGTCGCCCTGCTGGATCGCGATCGTCGCCGCCTTCTCACGGTAGGTCGCGTTGTAGGGCTCACGCAGCAGCGCACGCTCGGCGTAGTACAGCGCGCTGTCGTAGTCTTTCCCGCTGCGATAGACCCGTGCGAGTTCCACCGCGTATTCCGGTGCGTTGCCTTCGACCTTGTCCAAGGTCTTTAATGCGGCGATGGCGGTATCACGATCGCCCGTCTCCAGCGCGAGCCTGGCGAGTTGGCGGTCGGCCCAGGGGTCAACGGGGCGCTTCGCTTGGTATTTCTTGATGACCTCGATGGCCAACTCCTGCTGGTTGGCGAGTAAGATTCTCTCGGTGAGGTGCTTCAATAACTCGGGGTGTTCTGGGTGATCCTCTGATGCCTTCTCCAGGGTGTCGAGATCGGCGGCTTGGGCGTCCTCTTGTGATAGCAACGCTACCAGGGCCTCATCTTCTGGTGCCACGCCATAGGTCGTCATACCCCATGCTTGGACCTGCTTGCCCGCCCAATCCATGAAGCCGGCCATGAACGATTGAGCGTCTTTGCCGAAGACTTGCTGGATCGTTTCGTGCTCGCCGGTGCCTTGCTTGTAAAGGTCGAGCATGGCCAGGGCCTTGTCCCAGCCGAAGGTGGTTTCGATGTACTCCATGATCCACGCCGACTGCGCGTAAGCAAGCGAGCGGTGGTACGGCTCGGTCGGCCGGATGAAGCCCCAGTTGATCTCGTCGTACTCGAACAGCCGGTCGTTGTTGTAGCACTCGGCGAGTAGCATGTACTGCGACCACAGCCGGCCCGTCGTCTCCATCTGCACCGCGCAGCCCTCGGTGAACCAGTGAGGCACGCGGTTGTTGGTCTGGCTGAGGTTGACGACGTGGGCGTACTCGTGGCCCATGACGTTGAGCCAGTTGTACGCGCCGTAGGCCCGCTTGGGACCGGGGCGCGGCGGGGTCATCGCGATCACATCGCCCGTGCACGCCGCGATCGTCCAGATGTCCGGCATGCCGGTGATGCGGACCGCGAAGTGCTGATCGTCGGGCATCAGGTCCACCTGCGTCATGGCAGGCGGGTCGTGCTGGAACCGCTCGATGAACTGATCGACCATGTCGCCCATATGCAGCGCCACATCACGAGCGAGGACCTCATCGACGCCGGGCAGGTAGCGGACGACGAATTGCTCGGTCTCGATAGTGTCGTAGGCCAGCATCTCCTGCACGAGGGTGAGCTGGTTGGTGATCTCCTTGTGGAATGGGTCGAGCGAGGATGCCGCCTGGAGTTGGGCGGCGGCTTGTTCGAGTTTGCCCCATTGGACGTAGAGCTCACCGAGTGTGAGCTGCGGCTCGGACCAGCCGGGCATGAGCTCGATGGCGAGCTTGAGGTGCGGCTCGGCGAGCATGTACTGCCGAGCATCGCTAAGTGCTTGTCCGACGGTGTGCTCGGCCAGCGGGTTGCCAGGGGCTAGATCTGCGAAGGCCGCCAGTGCCTTGCCCTTGGCGACGTCGTCGTAGGTCATCGCCTGGACTGCGGCGTTGAGCGCGAGCAGGTTGCGATGTGTCGGGTAGCGCTCCAACGCCGGCCCGATGACTTCTTGCGCGGTTGCGACATCTTTCTGCCGCAGCGCGATCTCTACCGCCAGCACATCCGCCAGCGGGTGCTCGTCATTGATGGCGTGCAGTTCCTTGACCGCTCGGTTGGCGGCGTCGAAGTCAAAGAACCGGCAACGCATCGAGCCGAACAGATACCAGGCCTCGGAGGACTTCGGGTTCAGCGATAAGGCTTGGCCAACCGCCTCCAT
>JAHQVV010000132.1 GCA_019634195.1 Phycisphaeraceae bacterium
CCGGTCATGGTGCCGACGCCCGAGCCGCGCGCGTTGCAGGGGATGCCGTTTTGTCGGCCGTAGTTGACGAAGTCCCAGCAGATGATGAAGTACGCGGAGATCAGTTTGTCGGAGAGGATCTTGAGCTCGCGTTCGAGCCGGGCGCGGATCTCTTCGGTGATACCGTCTTTGCCGTAGCGCCAGACCAGGCCCGCTTCGCAGAGCAAGCGCAACGCGTGGTCGCAGTCTTTTTCGAGTTGGGCGCGATCGACTTCGCCTTCCTCTTCGTCTTCCTTCACAGGCTCGACGATGACCTGCGCACAGAAATCTTTGAGCCAGGCGTTCGAACCCAGTGCGTGGTCGGACTTAAAGTCAAGGACGAGCTTGGCGGGGTCGTTCTTGTGCTTGCCCTTGAGCAGCTGCTTGAGTCGGTCGGTATAGACCGGGCGGACGACCGGCGCATGGTTCGCATCGAAATCAATCTCAACGTTGCAGCGCTCCGCGATCCTGACCGTGTTCTGGACGGCCTCGGGCGTGTCTCCGAACGCCTGGGCCATCTCCTCGGGCGACTTCACGTATAGGTCGCGGGGGTAGTGCAGGCGTTGGTCGTCCGACTTGATCTTGCCCATCGAGATGCAGCACAGCGTGTCGTGCGCGTCCCAGTCGTCCGCGGTCATGAAGTGGGCATCGTTGTCGCAGACCAGCGGGATGTCGAGTTCGGCGGCGAGCTGCTTGATGTACGGGTTGATCTCGTCCTGGAGCTTCTCCTCGTGGCGCTGCATCTCGAGGTAGAAACGCGGCTCGCCGTTTTCGTTGACGCCGAAGAGGTCCTTGTGCCACTGCGCTTCGGCTTTGGCGTTTTTGTAGTGCGTCGGGTCCTTGGACTGGTGGTACTTGACCAGGTGGTAGGCGACGGACGAGCCGAGGTGGCCGTTGATGGCGATGAGCCCGTCGCCCCACTGCGCGAGCGTGGTCTTATCCATGCGGGGCTTGAAGTAGAAGCCGTTGACGAAGGCGTCGGACGAGAGCTTGAGGAGGTTCTGCCAGCCGGCGTTGTTCTCGGCGAGGAGGACGAGGTGGAACCCGCCGTCGGACACGCCGGTGAACTCACGGTTGGTGCGGTCGGATGTCTTGCCGCCGATGTCGGGCGCGACGTAGGCCTCGATCCCGAGGATGGGCTTGACGCCCTGCTTCTTGGCGAGGTTGTAGAACTCGACGGCCCCGTGGAGGTTGCCGTGATCCGTGACGGCGACTGCATCCATGCCCAGTTCTTTGACGTGCTTGACGAGTCGGTCCAGCCGGTTGCCGCCATCCAGCAGGGAGTACTGGCTGTGCAGGTGCAGGTGGACGAACTTGCCTTTGAGAGCGGCGGGCTTGTCGGCGGTTTCCGGGGTGGAATCGGCGGTATTTGCCATCCGTGGCGGCCTCGCGGTGGGGTGAGTCGATCGGTCAGACGGGGTCGATCTCAAGTATAGCCACCCGCTGCTGCTCAATAACAGCGTGGGCCTGCGTGAACAAACTGTCGCTTTGGCGTCATCCCAAACAGCCTAGTAGACAGCAACAATCGGGCGGGAGCCTGTAAGATGCACTCCCTAGATGTTGTCTACAATATCATGGGCATGCCGCTTGGCCTGCTTCGCCCCGCCCAGGCCCATCCCGCTATTCAACCGGACAGCAACCATGAAGCGACTGCTCAACCCACTGCTCGCCCTGCTCATCACCGCCAGCCCCGCCGCACTCGCGATCGCGCAAGACAGAGCAGACGGCCGACCCGGCGACGGCCAACCGCTCGCCAAGACACACCCCTCCTGGGAAGTCGAGCAGGTCCGCTCCGACGATTGGGAGCCGCAAGTCGGTGCCCTGGCTTGGAGCCCGGACGGCAAATACTTCGCGGTGCTCACCTTCAATCCGCGCAAGACCGGTGCGACCGGCGACTACAACGGCCAGCTGCAGATCCTTGAGAACGCGACCAGCAAAGACACATCAAAGATCAAGACCACAAAGGTCAGCGAAGAACTCATCCTCCCGCTGGGCGCGTACTGGCTCGAAGAAGGTCTGTTTGTCCTTGAGCGTCACGAGCTGTCCAAGTGGACCGATGAAGACGGCGACGGCATCCCCGAAACAAAAGCAACACACGCCTCGGGCTGGATCAGCGACAACTTCCACAACTTCTCCTTCGGCCTGGGCTACCACGACGGCTACCTCTACGGCGCACTGTCCACCAGCCTTCACCTGTCAAAGGAAGAACGCGAGACCGCCGAGGCCAACCCAGACGACCCTATCGCCGGGCAGATCAGTAACTCCAAAGGCAAAACCCGCGGCGGCAACGCGCCCAACCCCGAGTTCCGCGGCTGCGTCATGAAGGTCAGCGTCGAGACCGGCGAGATCGAATGGATCGCCGGCGGCCTTCGCACCCCCAACGGCGTCGGCACCGGGCCCGGCGGGATCGTGCTCGCGCCCGACAATCAGGGCGACTTCAAGCCGTCCAACGGCGTCTACGTCGCGGAAAACGGCGAGTTCTTCGGCAAGTACAACGCCACCTTCAGCCACATCAACATGCCCGACGGCGGCGTGCCCTCGATGTACTCCGACAAAGAACCGACACCCCCCGCGATCTGGCTGCCACAGAACGAAGTCGGCAACTCGCCCAGCGCGACGCTGTTGATCCCCGAGGGCAAGCCGTTCGCCGGCCAGGTCCTCAGCGCGGACCTCACCCAGGGCGCGATCCACCGCATCTATATGGAAGAGGTCGACGGCACGTGGCAGGGCTCGGTCTTCCGCCACACGATGGGGCTCGAAGGCGGGCCCAACGACATCAAGTGGGGGCCGGACGGCGCGCTCTATGTCGGCGCGATGGGCTCGGGCGGCTCCGGCGGATGGGGCTGGGGCAAGACGCTCTTCGGCCTGCAACGCCTGGCACCGACCGGCAAGACCGCGTTCGAATACGACAAGATCGAAGCGACCAAGGACGGCTTCCGCGTCGGCTTCACCGAGCCCGTAAAGGCCGGTCAACTCGACAGCCTCAAGAACTGGCAGGTCACCGCGTGGACCTACGTCGCGACACCACACTACGGTGGCCCGAAACGTGAAGAGCACAAGGCCAACGTCACCGGCGTCAAGGTCTCCGACGACCGCAAGTCGGCCGAGCTGATCGTGGATGGCCGACGCGCCAACTACGTCTACCACATCCGCATCGACGCGACGTCGGAAAAGGGCGAGCCGATGTGGTCGCCCGAGAGCTGGGTGACCTTCCACAAGGCCCCGAAGTGATCGGATTAAAGCTCCGGGCGGAAGCTAAGAGCAACAATCCATCACATTGCCGAGGGCCGTGTGAATCAGAAGCGCCTGCTCCTGGCTTCCGCCCGGGGCTTTGGGGTGGTGCCAGAAGAATGTAAGATAGCGGGCCGGACAGCCGTCCCTCTGTACCCCGCTACGGGCCGACCAGGCCCGTTTTTTATGAAAAAAGGATCCCCAATGCGTCGCAAAGCCACCCTCCTGACCAGCCTGATCGCCATGCTCGCGATGGCCGGGCCCGCGTCTGCCCAGTTTGAAAAGCGCCCCGGCTCGGGCCAGTCCCTCAAGGCCCCGCACCCCGCGTACACCATCGAGCAGGTCCGCCCCAACGACTTCAAGCCGCAGACCGGTGCGATCTGCTTCCTGCCCAACGGCAAGCTCTTGGTCACCTCCTTCCCGCCGAACAAAAGCAGCGATGTACTTGGCGAGCCCAACGGCAAGCTCTACCTCATCGATAACCCCACCGAGAAAGACCCCAGCAAGATCAAGGTCACCATGATCAGCGATGAGTTGTTCGACCCCCTGGGTATGAACTACGTCGATGGAGCGCTGTACCTCTGCGAGCGCGATGAAGTCAGCAAGTGGACCGACACCAATAACGACGGCGTCCCCGACAGCAAAGAAACCTTCTCTTCCGGGTGGATCAGTGACAACTATCACCACTTCACCTTTGGCCTGCCTTATATCGATGGCAACTTCTATGTCACCCTCTCGACGAACATCAGCTTCAAGAAGATGATCGAGGCTGAAAACATAAAGGGCAAGATCCATTCGCTCAACGGCCCGAACCCCGAGCTACGTGGCTGCCTGCTCAAGATCGATGGTAAGACTGGTGAATTCGAGGTCGTCTCCGGCGGGCTGCGCACACCCAACGGCGTCTCCGCCGGGCCTGACGGCCACATCATCATGCCCGACAACCAGGGCGCCTGGAAACCAAGCAGTGGGATCTACTTCGACAAGCAAGGCGCGTTCTTCGGCCACTACAACGACACCGAAGCCACCAGCGACTTCTACCCCGACGGCGGAGCGCCCGCGGCGTTCTCCGACCAGCCGATCACGATGCCCGCCGTCTGGATCCCCCAGAACGAGTGTGCCAACTCGCCGGGCAGCATGGTGCAGATCCCCAAAGGCAACCCCCACGCAGGCCAATACCTCATGGCCGAGATCACCCGCGGCGGCATCCGACGCGTTGACTTCGAACAAGTCGAGGGCACCTGGCAAGGCGCGATCTACCGACACTCCCACGGCTTCGAAGCCGGTACCAATCGGCTCGCATGGGGACCAGACGGCGCGCTCTACGTCGGCTGCATGGGTGCAGGCGGCAACTGGAACTGGGACAACAAGTTCTTCGGCCTGCAACGCCTGGCACCCACCGACAAGACCGCCTTCGAGTTCAGCCAAATCAAGGCCACCAAGACCGGCTTCAAGGTCTCCTTCACCGAGCCCGTCGACAAGGGCCAGCTCGAAGACAAGACCAAATGGGCCGTCAACGCCTGGACCTACAAGAAGACCCGCAACTACGGCGGGCCAAAGATCCCCAAGGACGGCAAGGACCAGGTCGTCGAGATCGCCAGCATCACCGCCAGCGACGACGGCAAGAGCGTCGAGCTGATCCTCGCCAAAAACCGCCAAGCCAACCACGTCTACCACATCCGCAGTGATGTCAGCTCCAAGGCCGGCAACAGGATGTGGTCCAACGAGGCCTGGTACACCTTCCACAAGGCCCCGTCGAAGTAAACACAACAATCATCGCAACCCCAAGAAGAAAGCCCACGGATTGAGTCCGTGGGCTTTCTTCTTGGGGTGCTGTATTGTGATGTTCGGGAGGATAAGGCTCCCTACACGCAAACTTATACTTCCTGCAATTCCTTGATCACGGGGAAGTCTACTTCCGTCTGCGCGATGTGGTTCACGAAGTTCGTAAAGAAATTCTTGATCACCTGGCCGGTGATCTCCAACACCTCGGCACCGCTGATGCCCGCTTCTTGCGCGGCGTGCAGTTGGTCATCCGTGACAAACCCTTCGCGTTCGAGGATCGCATCGACAAGGGCGAGGCTCGCCTGGGTCTTGGCGTCCTCGGCGTTGCCTTGACGTGCGGAGATCGTTTGGTCTTCGCTTAAGCCGACCATTTTGCCGATCGCGGTGTGGGCGGATTCGCAGTAGTCGCAGCCGTTGCGGTTGGCGACGCGGAGTGCGATCTGTTCCTTGACCGGGGCCGAGAGCGAGCCGCCGTCGAGTGCCTCGCCCAGCTGCAATAGGCCGGCGAGGACCGAGGGCGCCTGGCCTAGGGTCCGGTAGAGGTTGGGGACCTTGCCGACCTTCTGGGTGATCGCGCCGAAGAGTTCGGCGGCCTGCCCGGTGGCCTGGTCGTCCGTTAGAGGTTCAATCCGTGGCATGTCGTAGCTCCTTAAAACAAGGGGTTTCGTCCGCCCGACACGCGTCGAGCACGAGGGGATAACCCAGAGCTTCTTAGAGCTATTCCAAAGTAACTAAAATTTTGTGTTGATCAGCCACGCCCCGGCCGCTTGCCGTTCTTCGTCACGACCTTGCGAGGCTTCTTCTCGGGCTCTCCCGCCGTCTCGATGCGTGTCAGCGCCTTCTTGCGGTAGTCCGCGCTGAGCTCCGTGCCCAGCCAGTCGCGCTGCAGCCGGTTCGCCACCGCCAGCGTCGTCCCGCTGCCGGCGAAGGGGTCGAAGACGAGGTCGCCTTCGTTGCTGCTGGTCAGGATGATCCGCTCGAGCAGCGCCTCGGGAAGCTGGCACGGGTGCCACTGCTCGCGCTCCTTGAACGTCCCGCACAGCCGCGAGAGGTACCACGTGTCACAGTCCGGATCGAAATACCCGCCAAGCTCATCCGCATCCGGATCGTTCTTCGCGTCCACAAGCTTTTTCGAGTCATCGATCGCGTCCTGCGGGCGCTGGTACCAGTCCTTTGAGTTCGGGAAACGCTGGTACCAGGTGTCGTCCGGCAGCTTGCCCTTGGGGTTCTGACGCGCATCCTTGTACGTCGTCATTCTGGCGCTGGGCACCGCCACCGCGTCATAATTAAACGTGAACGGCGGCTTGCTGGTGAGGTTGCTCTTAGGCTTGCCGGTCTTCTTATTCACCGCGGCGCTGCCGACACAATAAAACAGGTGCGCGTGGCTGCGGTTGAACTTGATCTTGCAGCGCTGGCCGAAGGTGTAGTGCCAGACGATCCAGTTGCGGAAGAGGAGTTTGCCTTGCTTCTGCAGCTTCTTGAGGTGGACGCGCGTCTCGGCGGCGTACTCATCGCCGATCAGGATGTACATCGATCCGGTGGGCTTGAGCAGGTCCGCCGCCGCGTCGATCCAGTCGCAGGTCCAGGCGATGTACTTGTCGTCGTCCAGCGTGTCCTTGTACTGATCGTAGCTGAACCCGATGTTGTAAGGCGGGTCGGCGAAGACCAGGTCCACCGAGTCGTTGGGCCAGGAACGCATGGTCTTGATGCAGTCCCCCCCCGCGATGGTGTTGCGGGTGATCTCGGCAGCGGGCTTCTTAGCGGTCTTCGCAGGCATTTCGGAGATTGTAGCGAGCGCGGTACGATAGCGCGACCCGCCGGGAGCAAACCATGAAGAACCGGATGACGAATTGGACGGGCCCATTGCTGCTCTGCTTAGCACTGCTGGGCTGCGATGGCGCTTCGAGTAAGCAACCCGATCAATCAACTGCGCCCGAAGAGCAGAAGGCGGACACGACCCTGGCGATGGTCTTGGAGGCCAGCGAAGTGGCATACTGGGTCGCTGGCGAGACGGTCACCGCGATCGACGGTGTCCGCGCGATGGCCGAGGGTCTAGAGCAAGCAGAGGACGCGGGCTACACGGTCACGATCGACGCCTCGCACGAGCGGGCCGGCCAACTACGCCTCGTCCTCGAAACGGTCCCCGCGGGTAGCAGTAAGATCGACCTCAAAGCCGAGTCGGACCGGCTGTTCGAATCGCTCAAACAAAGATTCGATCAGCAGGCAAAAAGCGCGGCGATGCAGGAAGAGGCGCATCATCGCGCTCAGGCCAAGGCCGCGGCCGAGCGTGTCAAGCAGCTCCAGGAAGAGCTGCAGAGCTTTATCCAGATCACGCGTGGCTCGCCGCAGACCGACGCGTCCCGGCTGGAGCGGCGAAAGCTTGATCGGCGGATCGAAAACGCGCTCGTTGAACAGATCGCCGCCGAGAAAGCCGTACACCAGGCCGAGGTGCGTATTGATCGGGAGCGTTTTGTTACGCTCCTGCGCGTGCGCTAATCATTCTTCCCAAGCCGCGCCCTGGCCCGGCTTGGGGTAGCATCATTGCGATGAAGAAAGCCGTCATCACCGAAACACTTGATGAGCAGTGCGCCGCTTGGCTAGCGGAGCGCTGCGAAGTCGTTTGGCACCAGCACGATGCGCCGGGGCTGGATGCGCAGCTCGCCGACGCGGATGCGCTGGTCGTGCGGACGTACACCAAGGTGAATGATGCGCTCTTAGATCAAGCGCCGAGCGTGAAGGTCATCGGTCGGGCGGGCGTCGGCCTGGATAACTTCGACCTGCCCGCTTGCGAGAAGCGCGGCGTGCGCGTCGTCTACACGCCGGACGCGAACACGCAGGCGGTCGTCGAGTACGTCTTCGGCCTCATCCTCGACCACATCCGACCACGCACACCGCTGGAACCCGGCACCACCGCACAGGCCTTCCACGCGATACGCAAGACCGAGGTCGGCGTCGAACTCGCGGACCTCACCCTCGGCATCCTCGGCATGGGCCGCATCGGCAAACGCATCGCCACCGTCGCCCACGCGCTGGGCATCAACGTGCTCGGTTGCGATTTGATTGGCGAAGCAGACATCCGCAAACAACTCCCGGGGGTGCCCTTCGACTTTGTCGATCACCAAACGCTTTACATGAACAGCGACATCGTCACCGTTCATACCGACGGCAGGCCCGACAACAAGCACCTGATCGACGCCGAAGCCCTGTCGCACCTGCGCGACGGGGCGATGCTGCTCAACGCGGCGCGGGGGATGCTCGTCGATCACGCGGCGCTGGTCGCGTGGCTAGACGATCACCGCGCTGCCTTGGCGATCCTCGATGTCCACGACCCCGAGCCGCCGGCCGAGGACCACCCCTTGTACAACTGCGTTAACGCGGTGCTGCTACCGCACCTGGCGAGCCGGACCGACACCGCGCTGCGGAACATGAGTTGGGTCGTGCGGGATGTGGTGGCGGTGCTGGAGGGCAAAGAGCCGACGTACCCCGCGGTTTAAGTTGTCTTGCTCCTTCTCCATTCCAGGGAGAGGGTTGGGGTGAGGGGCCAGCGTTGTATAAACAATGAACTGCAGCGCGAGCCGAGGCAATAGAAACACCCCGCCTTCTCCCTGAAAGGGAGAAGAATCCCAAGCCTGGCCGCTTCGTTGCGCTTAGCATGTCCTTGATGCCTGGCCCGACGGATGACCAACCCGGACCCGCTGAAGACGCGATCGACCCAACGATCGACGATTCTGTTGCCGCGGAAGAGATCGCGGCGAGCGAGGCGATCCGCGCGGTCGAGGACGTTGCGGCGGCCCGGCGGCGTGGCCCCAGCGACCCGGGCTGGCTGCGGGTGGTCATCGTGGTGTGGTGCTTCTGGCTGCTCGGTGCGTGGGGCGCGGCGTGGCTGAGCGACACGTCGGTGCCGCGGGTGCGGTGGATGATGTTTGCCGGCAGCTTCGGGCTGATGCTGGCCTGGCCCGCGTTTCGGCTCAGCCAGCAGGTGCGCAGCGACGAGCCGGGCCACGGCGCGCTGCAGGTCTTGCTCGACTGGTTGGCGATGATCGGGGTGTACCAGGCGGTGATCTGGTCGCTGCACCTGCTGGCGGCGTGGCCGCTGATCCGCGGGGTCTGGCTGGACGCGGCGGTGATGGCGTGGTCGCTGCTCACGGCGTTGATCGTGGCGGCGGCGCGGCGCTGGCCGTACGGCTGGGCGCGGACGGCCGCGATGGCGCTGTGTATCGCGCTGGTGTTCGCCGAGCCGGTCGTGCTCTGGCTGGTCGTCATCAGCGGGGGCGAGGCGTGGCCGATGCGGGTGAGCCCGATCCAGGCGTTCTGGGAGCTGACCAAGCCGCCGAGCCGGGGGACGATCCAGCCGTGGGACAAGCGGACGCTGATGATTGCGTTCGTCGCGGTATCGGGGTGGCTGTCACTCTGGCTGTGGTGGGTCGGCGAGCGGGTGGCCCTTCTCCGCGATGCAAAGGCGTAAGGGCCGACTTGATTGTGCTACAATTTTACGCCGCCGAGTGACTCGGCCAACCCAAGAAGTCACCGCCCACCCGCCACGCCCCGCGTGGCGTGATTCGTTTCGGCCTGTGTCAAAGAACCGGAGAACGCTATGGAATTCGTCACCCAGGAAGAAAAAGACGCGCTTCAGGCCAAGCTCGACGCGCTCATCGCCAACCGCACGGTCCTCGCCAAGCGCATCAACGAAGCCCGCGAGCAAGGCGACCTCAAAGAGAACGCCGACTACCACGCCGCGCGCGACGACCAGGGCCTGGAAGAAGCCGAGATCAAACGGCTCGAAGCCCGCCTCGCCTCCGCCCAGGTCGCCGACGACGTCGAGAAGCCCGACGACATGGTCTTCCTCGGGTCCGTGGTCAGGCTCAAGGACACCGACGACGACACCGACGACCTCTACAAACTCGTCGGCGAGGCCTCGGGCAACTTCGACGCCGACGAAATCGAAGTCACGGCATCCAGCCCCCTCGGCGCCGCGCTGATGAAGGCGCGCGTCGGCGAAACCGTCAAGGCCGACCTGCCCCGCGGGACAAAGCACTTCGAAGTGCTTGAGATTCTGTAGAAAACGGGGAGTCGGGAATCGGGAGTAGGGAGTCGGGAAGATGACCGAACAAGGTGATGCGAGGATCAACAGCTACCGCGATCTCCATGTCTGGCAGCGGGCTGTTGAACTGGTCGAAGAAATCTACAAGCTCAGCACCCTGTTCCCGAGCGACGAGCGGTTCGGGTTGACCAGCCAGATTCGACGCGCCGCTGTATCGGTACCTTCAAACATCGCCGAGGGGTATGGTCGCAGAAGAAGGGCCCAGTACTCACACCACCTCGACATCGCGAACGGCTCTCTCAAAGAAGTCGAGACGCAACTCATTATCGGAGGACGGTTAGGCTTTATTGATAAAGACCATGCCCATTCAGCATGGTCTCTTCTTCAAGATACAGGGAAGATGTTGACCGGGCTAATCCGATCGCTTGATCAGAGCGATCGACAATGATCGACTCCCTACTCCCGATTCACGACTCCCTAAATCACTGCACATCCGCCACAAGCCGAATCCCCTGGTAGTAGTGGTCGCGGTACCAGAACTTACTCACCGGCAGCTGCGGGTAGGTCTCGTTCCAGATCTCTTGGTCTTCGATGCCCTTCCAGTCAGGGTTGAACGACTCGACCTTGAGCATGAAGTGGCCACCGCGGACGACGCGGTCGGCGCCGGTGTCCACGACCCACTCCGCCGCGTTGCCGAGCATGTCGTGGATGCCCAGCGCGTTGGCTTCTTTGGTGCCGACAACGTCGGTCAACTCAAGGAACGGCGGGTCGAACTGGATCTCGGCGTTGTCGATGAAGACGGCCTGCTTGAAGAGGTCCTCCTGGCTGTCGGGGACGCCGCCGCCGAGCTTGAGGGCGTGCTGCCACTCGGCGTCCGTCGGGACGCGGTAGGCCTTGCCGGTCTGCTCGCTGACCCATTTGGCGAAGGCCTCGGCCGTCGTACGGCTCATACTCAGCGCGGGGCGCTTGCCCAGCCCGAGCTTGAGCTGGTTGCAATCTTCGTACAGCGGGCTGGGCCGGAGGTTCTTGGTCTGCAGCTCGGCGTACTGGTTCGCGTTGACATCCGAGCCGTAGGCCCAGTTGTAGAACATGTCCCAGGTGACCTCGTGCTTGGCCATATAGAACGGGGTGACCCCGTCGCCGCCGGGCACGAGGACCATCTCAAACTGGACCGGGTCCTTCTCCGGGTACTGGACCTGGTCGGTGTAGGTCTTCGGCAGGTTGGCGACGTCCACTTCAGGGGCGGACGCGACGCCGCTGGCAACCTTGCGCTCCAGTGAGGCGAGGGCCTCGCCGATCATGGCGAGTTGGTTGGAAAGGTCGGCGATCATCTTTTCTTGTGCGACGATCTTGGTGCTCTGCTCGGTGATCATCGCGGACAGCGCACCGATCTCGACACCCGCGTCCGGCTTAGCCGAGACCGTAGCGGTCAGTTCGATGATGTCGTCCACCGTTGAGCCCGGCAGCGGGTTCTTCGGCTCAACGCCGAAGGCCGCTCGGCTGATCTGGAAGTTCGTCTCGATCCAAAGTGTGCCGTCACCGAAGGTCACCACCGCGGGGAGCTCGAGCGTTTCTTCAACCCCGTTGAGATTGAAGGTGCCCTTAATCAGGTGCGTCCAGCCTTCGGGCGCATTCTCGAAGTCGGTCGTAACGCCTTCGGCCTTGGCGACGAACTCGGTCGCGGCGAAGGTCGCTTCGGGGTGGTCTGCGGTGTTGAACCAAGGGTCGAAGCCGGTCGGCGGAGGTGTGCCCTTGCCGAGCACAACGTTGATCATACCTCCGGGCGCGGGGTGCTCGCTGCCGTACTTGTTGAAGCTCTCGATAACGATGACCACTTCGAGCGCCTTGATTGCGTCGGCCTCGGCTTCGTAAACCACCGCCCCGCCGAGGCTGGTCCATGTGCCATCAAAGTCGTACCGCGAACCGGCCTGGACCTTACCGGTCTCCCAGACAAGCTTAGTGTTGCCGCCCTGCAATTCGCTCTTCAATCCGACCACCCTGTCGCTGGCGACTGGGGTGTAGCCGGCGACCTCAGACAGGTCGGTCTCGACCTCGACGTTGACGTCCGTCACCGCCTGATTCTCGAACGCGGTCTTGTAAGCCAGGCCCCCAACGACCAGCCCGCCGATGCCAGCTAGCAAGGCAATCGCGATCACAGCACCAATCAAAAACTTTTTCATCACAGGGTCTCGTCTGGGGTGTCCGGAGGCTCCGAGGGCTCGGATGCCGGGGGGTCCATAACCGAAAAAACAACCCGGCGGGGCCGGGCAATCAAGTCCATCAGTATAGACGGTCAAAGCAAGGACGTGAAATGAAATTGCGCGTTACGTGGCTGAAAACTTGCTTTCCAGTGCTGTTAAGCGGCCTTCAAGCCGACGGAACCAAGCCATCTTTGTCGGGGTGTATCAAAGGAGGCGTTGGCCGCGTCATTCGCCCCTGCCGCTGACGTAGGATGAGGCTCTGAAACAGGGATGACTTTCAATGATGCGTCTGAGACTGACTGTATTGATTGCGATTTTGCTGACGGCTAGTGCCGTCGCAGCAGACAAGGCCGATAAGGTCACGCCAGCCAAGCCGCAAGCAGCTTTGGCGTATGCCGACACGATCGCCAAACAAGTCGAGCTCACGCGCTTCACCTTCGAGCGCAAGCTCATGGGCACGGCCTGCATCATCACCGTCTACGCGGACAACGAAAAAGAAGCCCGCGCCTCGGCCAAAGCCGCGTTCAATGAGATGGCGCGGCTCGAGTCGATCATGAGCGACTGGATCCAGGCGCACCCCGACTCGGAGCTCTTACAACTGGCCAAGCACGCCAGCGAAAACGCGGAGGACGCCCGCGAGGTTTCCGACGAACTTTGGGCGGTGCTGGTGCGGTCCGTCGAGGTGCACGGCGCGACCGACGGCGCGTTTGATATCACCGCCAAGCCGTTCACGAACATGTGGCGGACCAGCCGGGAGCGGAAGGAGCTGCCGCCCAAGGCCGCGGTCGATCGGATGCGGCCGTTCGTGGGGATGCAGCACCTGGTGCTCGATGAAGACCAACAGACCGCGCGCCTGGCCAAGCAGGGCGCCTGGCTGGAC
>JAHQVV010000133.1 GCA_019634195.1 Phycisphaeraceae bacterium
CCCAAGCCCGCGTCACAATCGTCGATCACCCGTTGCCTTAAGTCCATCGAGTACGCCATGGTCCGACCTCCGTGTCAGTGACACGTATGTCATACACGATTGAAGAGTTGGGCGCTAGAAAAATAGTTGGGACGCTCTAGACGAACGGATTATTCCATTTATGCCTTATTGTGAGGCTTGATCTTTCCCTGAAATATTGATCAATTGTTAGTGAGAGAACCCGGCCGGCCTCTAGCCGGAAAGGGCTACTTGATGAATAGCTTCATCGCGTAGAAACAGATCGTTACGAAGCCGCGTTAGACGAGGTGTGGTGCGAGATGGAGTCTGTTGGCCAGTTTCAACACCAAACACGCCAGCCTAAGTGATGAGCTCATTGATCAAACCACCACCAAACTGGCTGAGCTGTTTGTAGCGGCCGGCATGGAGGTAAGTTAATTTGTTGTCGTCCAGTCCCAAGAGATGCAACAGCGTGATATGTAAGTCGCGAATCGGATGGACGCAATCGACTGCGGTTGCGCCCAGCTCGTCGGTGGCGCCGACAACCGCACCTTTCTTGACCCCGCCGCCGGCCAGCAGCATGGTCATCGCGTCGATGTTGTGGCCACGCCCCAGCGCGTAGACGCCGCCGCGCCTGTTGTTGTCGGGCGTCCGGCCAAACTCGCCGGTCCAGACAACCAGGGTTTCATCGAGCATCCCACGCTGCTTGAGGTCCTTGATCAGTGCGGCCATCGGCTTATCTACACTGCGTATTCGTGAAGCATGGCCGCGTTCGAGGTAGTCGTGGCTGTCCCATCCGCCAGAGAAGATCTGTATAAACCGGACACCCTCTTCGACCAGCCGCCGCGCCATCAGGCATTGCCGGCCGAAGGCCATGGTCTCTGGCTTATCCAAGCCGTACATCTCTTTCATAGATGCCGGCTCACTGTCGATGTCAATCACGTCGGGAACGGCCGCTTGCATACGAAATGCCAGCTCGTAGCTCTCCATCCGTGCATCGAGTGCAGCGTGCTCGGGGTGGTGCTCGGCGTGCTGCTGATTCAGGAACGCGAGTTCGTCGAGCGCACGCCGAGCGTGCTCGCGGCTTTTGAACTGCGGCGAGTCGAGGTCGAGGATCGGCGAGCCCTCGGGCCGCAGCCGCGTGCCCTGATAATGGGCTGGCAGGAAGCCGTTACTCCAGTTGCGTGACCCGCCTTGGGGCATGGCTAGCTCGGTCATCACCACGTAGCCGGGCAGGTTCTGATTCACGGTACCCAGGCCGTATGTCGCCCAAGCCCCGATGGCCGGGTCCGCGCCGAGCCGGCTGCCGGTGTTCATGTGGAACAAGGCTTCGGGGTGGTTTAACGACTCGGCCTGGCAGCCGCGGTAGTTGCAGAGTTCGTCGGCGACTTCGGGGTCCGCCATATGGACCCATGGTTCACTCATCTCCAACCCTGACTCGCCGACTTTGCGCGAGCCGAACGGGCTGCCGACGTAGAATTTGTAGCCCGTTTCCAGGCCGCGCGTGCTCTTGGACTCGGTTTTGTGGAGGCGGTTGAGTGCGGGCTTGGGGTCGAAGGTATCGACCTGGCTGGGCCCGCCTTCCATGAAGAGCATGATGCAGGCCTTGGCCTTGGCCGGGTGCATCGGCGGCTTGGCCGCGAGCGGGCCGGCGGCCGTGGGCACCGCCGCCGACTCCGCCGCAAGCAGGTCCGTGAACGCCAGTGAACCGAGGGAAGCGCCCAGGCCGCAGAGGAAGTCGCGGCGGGTCACCGGCGTAGCAATGCGTTGTGAACAGAGTCGGTGTTTCATGGCGGTCGTCTTTGGGGTTAGTAGATATAGATGAACTCGTTGCTGTTAAATAGCAGCAAGCACAGGTCGGCCAGCGCTCGCGTTTCGGGGCCGACGTCCCACGGCTTGGAGTCCGGGGCATACTCCTCGAAGACCGGCAGGATCTCTTCATACTCGAAGGGCTTGCCGGAAAACTCCTCAACCAAAGACCGTGTGATACGCCGTGGGTAGGCGACCGGCTCGGGGTCGACGCCGTTGTGGTATCCACGCATGTCGTGGACATACGCCAACAGCCGATTGCGTTCACCCTTGTCCGGCACTCGCCCCAACGCCAGCCGGAACGCCAGGCCGATCTGTTCGGGCAGCGAGCCCGCTTCGGCTTCAAGCCGCAGGGCGAGCGCGATCGAGCGATCGACCATCATGTCGCTGTTGAGCAGGGTAAAGACCTGCGGCGTCACCGAAGCGCTGTCACGGATCTCACATGAGCTGTTGGGGCTCGGCTGATTAAACAGCTCCAGGAATGGATCAGCCATGCCCCGGACGCGGTAGGCGTAGATCGTGCGCCGGTTGCGCAGCTCGGGCCTGGGTGATGGCTGATAAGCCGGCGCCAGCGAGAACTGGATCATACGCGGTTGCAGCGCGACCTCCATATTGATTTCGGGCATGGCCGGCAGCCCGCCCACCGCATCTCGGTTCAATTCACCAGATACGGCGAGCAAGCTGTCGCGCAGCTCCTCGGCCGTAAGCCGCCTTGGCGGGAAGTATGCAAAGAGCTCGTTATCCGGGTCCGCGGTCCGCAATGCGTCGATTGCCGGGTGGGTGCCGGCCTGCTTATAGACCCGTGAGGTCATGATCAGGCGATGCATCCGCTTAAGCGTCCAGCCGTGCTCAACAAAATCTGACGCCAGCCAGTCGAGCAACTCGGGGTGCGTCGGCTTGGCGCCCTTCGCGCCGAAGTTGTTCGGGTTGCGGGCGATCGCCTGGCCGAAGTGGTGCTGCCAGACCCGGTTCACAATGGAGCGTGTTGTCAGTGGATTACTCGGGTCGGCCGCCCACTTCGCCAATGCAAGTCGCCGGCCTGCATTCGCATCAGGCAACACATAAGGGTTGTCCTGCGGGGCGCCATCCACAGGCACCCCGATAGCGCTCAATACGCCAGGCCGCACCGCATCGCCACGCGCCTGAAGCGACCCGCCCGAGAGGATGAAACTCTGGATCGTGACACCCCGATCTTTGTTGGGTATGCGCAGCCGCCGCGCAGCGTTGCCGGAGTAGTTCACATCCGACCCGCTGTATACACCCTGAGCCATCGCCTGATAGCGCTCCAGACGCCGGTTCCAGATCCACTCGTCCTGCTTGCGGACCTTCAGCTGGCCTTGCTCGACATGGTCCAGGCCGACATGGCGCGGCGGCTTTTGTTCATCCGGCAGCCGCGAACGCTTCGATTCAGGCACATAGTCCAGGCCGCGGGACGCGTACCATGCCCGGGCCGCCGCCTCTTGCTTTTTCAGGATCTCCTTCTTTTCATCCACCGCGTAGCGGCGCATCCGCTCGACGAGCGCCCGCCCCTCGTCAAACCCATCGCGGTTCTCCGTCACGAGGAACGGCACGGGGCGCTCGGCCATCTGCGCACTGGCGAACGCCGAGTACAGCCGGTAGTAGTCGCGCGTCGGGATCGGGTCGAACTTGTGGTCGTGGCATTTCACACAACTCATCGTCGTCGACAAGAACGCCTGCCCGAACGAATTGACCACATCATCCAGGTAGATCTGCCTGGCCTCGGGCGTCTTCACCATAGCGTTGTCCCACGGCCCCATCCGCAGGAACCCCGTCGCGATGACCCACTCGATTTCCTGCTCGGTGTACGAGCCGTCGAGCCTGGCCCGCGAGACCCGCGCGGGGTCGCCGCCCGATCGTTCCAGGGCCGACCGGTCAGCAAGCTCGTCGCCGGCGACCTGCTCGATGATGAATTGGTTGTATGGTTTGTCGTTCTGAAACGAGCGGATCACGTAGTCGCGGTAGCGCCACATATTCGACCGCTCGTAATCGTTGGAGTACCCGCCTGTATCAGCATAGCGCACGATGTCGAGCCAGTGCTGAGCCCATCTCTCGCCGTAATGCGGGCTATCCAGCAGGCGATCGATCAGGTCGCTCCAGGCCTGCTCCTGGTTGTCTTCCCAAGCGGCCAGGAAACGCTTGATCTCTTCGGTTGTCGGCGGCAGCCCGGTCAGGTCGTACGTGGCGCGGCGGATCAGCGTCCGCGGACCGGCCTGCGGCGCCGGGCCGAAGCCTGCTGCCTCACGCCGCGCGTCGACAAACGCATCAACAGGGTTCGCTGCGCGATCCGCGTGGCCGACCGAAGAGGCACCCGGGATCGTGGGCTTCACCACCGGCCGGAAAGCCCACAAATCCTCGGGCTTGTACCTCCGGTATGTCCAGGCCTCGTCCAACCCGCCGCTGGTCGGCACGATCACCCCGTCGTCTGTTTCCGTCTTGCTGCGCTCCGCCTCGATGTATTGCTTTTGAGTCTTCTCGTCGGGCCAGGGCGCGCCCGCCGCGATCCAACGCCGGACCACCTCGACCTGCTTGGCCGTCAGCCGGTCATTCTCCTTCGGCGGCATCTCTAAGCCATCGGTCCATGTGATCGCGAGAAACAGGGGACTCTCTTCGGGCTTACCGGGTACCACCGCCGGGCCTTCAATCGCCCCGCCAGCGAGCAGCCCTTTAAAGCTGCGGACATCGAGCTTGCCCTTGATCTTCCCTGGGTCCTGTCCGTGGCACGCAAAGCACTTGGTTTTCAAAACGGGATAGACTTCGAGCGCAAACAGTTGTTCGGCATCCGTGGCGGCGGCTTCGTCAGCGCGCAGCGTGACCGGCATGCAGAGGAACAGGGCCGCAACCAGCGGGACTATGAACCTACGGTTTGCCATGCTGATAGATCTCTCTGATTTCGTCAGGGTCCAGGGGAGCGTTGAACATGGCGAACTCATCCATGATGCCGTTGAGGTTCCGGACCGCGAAACGCGGGTTGTCCCACGTAGGCAGGCCCCAGTTACCTAACGAAGCATGCCCGATGCGGATCTGTTCAACCAGATACTGTTCTGGAATAGCCTCTTCGCTCAGGACCTCGCCGTTGAGAAAATGCATCACGGTGCGGGCCTGTGTGTCGTACACGGTGGCCAGCATGACCCACTTACCGCTCAGCGTGCTGTCCCAAAAAGCGGGGGAGTAGTAAATATGTTTGTCGGTCTCCCCCTTCTGCTTGTCAAAGACATCCTGTTTCTTAACGGAAAAGAACAGGCGCCCGTCGTCCATGAGTTGCCAATGCGGTTCATTGATTTCGTGGCCGTCCGTTAAGAACAGCGAGTTGTACCAGCGGTCAAGGCTGTTGATCTTGACCCAGCACAGCAGTGTCAGCGACTGCTGTTCGTCGGGGACGAAAAGACGCACGCGACTACCGGTCGGGCTGAAGTCCAGCGCCCCATTGGGGCGACCCCAGCGATCGGTCGAGCGGCCGGCCGCAACAACCGCCCCCTCACTCGCGGGGCGCTCACGGCCAGCCAGGGCCCGGTTCGGCAGCCGCCGGCCGGGCTCTTCCACAGCGCCCATCTGATAATGGGCGATCAGCCGTGGGTCACGCCGCCAAGACTCGGCGTACCGATGCCAGCCGGCTTCTTGCAATTTGCGGGCAGAAACAAGGCGCTCTTGAAGCCGTGCGGGGCCCACAAACCCATCGGCAACCGAAGGCATCGATCGGCCCTCACCATCGACCGACCAACGAACGGCCTCGCCATCCTTCAGCAGACGCATGCCTTGTTCATGTGGGTGCCACTCCACCGCGCCATCCAGCACATGCACTTCCGAATGTTCATCCATGACACTCACAGCGAAATCCGTGCCCAGATCCACCACCTCGCCATCACGCAGGCGCACGCGGAACCCGTGGGCAGGCTCCGGGACATGAACCCGGACCTTGCCTTGTGTCATGGCCATCTCCATCGGCGACAAGACCTCAAATCGCGCCGCCCCCTCGATGACCACCGTCACACCGCTAAACAACTCGATCTGCACAAGACCGGAGACCAAATGAAGCTCACCCTGAGGAATCAGGTCGCCGTTGAGTAGTAAGCCTTGGTCGCTCCACTGCGCATCGGCTTGGCCCGCCATAACGGCAAAACCCGCGGCCTGCTCTTCATGGGCCGAAACCTCAACCACTGCGCGTTCCGAATCGCCGGGGCTCGAAGCCGCCGTATCACCTGTTGCACGATGCTCGGTAGCGAGGTCTGAAACAACAAAAACCCCGAGGGTGCCTGCAACCATTACAACGGCGGCCGCGCACAGTCCAAGCCAGAAGCCTCGCCGCCCCCTAAGCCCCGTCAAGCTCCCCGGCTCACGCTCCTGAGAGTCGGGTGTTGATAGACGATTGTCTGCCGTTTGCTCAAGAAGCACGGTCAGCCCAAGCCTGCGGTAGTACGCTTGCCGGGCCTCGGCATCGACTAATAACTCGGCTTCAACCTTGATGAAGTCCGCCTCCGTGAGATCGCCCTCAATGAGGGCATCCAGCAACTGATCGCGTTTCTCAGCGTTCATCCGTCACCCCCTTCTGTATGGCCCTGCCGCTGGATGCATGCCAGCAGCGTGTTCCGCAAACGGTGCAGCGAAACCTTCAGTCCGCCGGCACTGCGCCCCACCTCCCGCGCGTATTCTTCAAGATTCCCCCGTCCGGCATAACGATAATCAATCAGGTCACGGTCTTGAGGCCTAAGCTTGTTCAGGCACTGCTGCAGCGCCTCGTGTAGCGCCTGAGTGTCTTCTTCGTATGCAACCATTTCGGTTGAAATAATCTGCGTCAAATCATCGCTGAAAACAAGCCGGCCATCTCTAGCCTGCTGCTTTCGATAGTTCAGCACCTCGTACCTTGCGATACTAAAGGCCCACGCCTTGAAATTGGTCTCCAGCTCAAAGTCACGATGCTTCTGCCAAATTGTCGCATTCGCATTTTGGACCACGTCCCGTGCCGACGACTCCCCAGGCATCAGCGAGCGTACATAGAGGAGTAGCGGAACCTGAATTTGTGTGAGTAATTCCACAAACCGATCTGCTTGTTCTTGCTCTCGCATAGTTACCTCATAAGGCATATGCCATAATTGACAAGATGGTTAACAAAATCCAAAGTAGCTTGACCTTAAGCGCCTAGACACCATGTGCCAAACCCTATTCGACCACACACTCGAGAACATCATGCTGGCCTGATGCTGCGGATCAGCAAATATATTTTTATGCGCAACTTAAGGGGGCGGCCTGGGACGACTTAGGACGATTAATCGACCTGGAAACGAATCATTCAAAGTCCGTAAAACTATGTATATTAATAATTTACAGATTTCTTAAGTCGCCCCGCAATCCCTTTGGGAGCAGGAAGTCGTCAGTTCAAATCTGGCCGCCCCGATTCGTGAGAGCCGTTTAAGCTTAGGCGTACCTGCTCTTCTGCACGACTTAAGCACCGATATAGATCGTTTCGCAGCGATATGGTGGCTTCAGCTCCAACCGATGATGCTGTAGACAACGCGCCGATGGGCGAAACGTAATCCTGCCTGATAGCTAACCATCGGCAGCGGGGCGGCGGTGGTCTAGTTGCACCTGACGTGAACCGGGGGTGGGGCGAAACCAAAACGATTGGTAAGCGGCAAGACTTTACTGTGCTAATGTCGTGGTTCAGGAGCAGTGCTCTGAACTGCCGCTATATGTGGTTTATGAGATGACTTGATTGGAAGGCGATATTGATTGAGGTCAGAGATGAATTGCTCTATAGAGATTATTGGCGTTGCACGGCGCTGATAGAGCAACTGGTTTGTGCCGCGTGACCAAGGTGAGTCGATGGGGCCAGGGAACGCATAGATGGGCCGACGCCAGGTGATCTCCATGGCACGGGCTGCGATCAGTGCTCCACTGGTTTCACTCGCTTCTACAATACTCAGAGCTTTGGCCAGCCCGGTGCTCAGGAGATCACCAGTAATTTGATTATCACTCCGAGGCGGGACGCTTGTCGGCACAGCACTGATGACACATCCATATCCGCTTGTCGCAATGCTTTTATAGAAATCGTGGTACTGTCGCCCGTGAGCGAAAATCCCTGCGCCCAAAGCAATGATACTCCTGCCGCCGGCTTCGAAAGCTGTCTTAGCGGCGTGCCAGTCGACCCCCGCTTCGCCTCCAGTAACCACAGCCCAGTTTGCTGAGGTACAGGCTTTCGCAAGCAAGCACGCCTGGCGCATGCCATACCGCGAGCAATTACCTGAACCAAGAATCGTGACCGCATCGAAAAAATCGGGCGAATAACAACCCCAGATATAAACAAACGGGGGCCCATCGGGGCTCGCTCTCAGGTGAAGAGGATAGCCTTCATCGCGTATTGTATAAGCCCGTATCTCGTGACGGTGCAGTTGCTCTAATTCGCGAAAAACCGCGAGGCGGAGATCGTCTTCTTCGATTCGATAAAGCAGCGTATCTGCTTGCTCAACGCTAATGCCTACCTGCCTCGAGAGGTGGGTCGCCCCCTGGTCGAGTTACTCAATCTGGCCCAGTGCCTGTGTTAGTCTGGCGGGGTGAATGAGTTGTTCTAGATGGTAAAGCAGTTCCAGGCTGTGCCGCAAGGAGGCCGTAGGCCGACTGGAGGAGCAGCCTGGAACTGACGCCTC
>JAHQVV010000134.1 GCA_019634195.1 Phycisphaeraceae bacterium
AATTATCCCAGACTTGCGGCTCGGCAGGAGCCTCGCCCTCCCAGAAGGATTGTCGCTCCACTAAGCACCGATCATTTACTGCAACGCCGCTTTCTGGATCTTCATCAGCTTGCGGATGCCCTTTGCCGCCAGGTCCAGCAGCGTATCCAGCTCCTGACGGCTGAATGTGCCCTTCTCGCCGGTGCCCTGCACTTCGATGAAGTTGCCCTTGCTGTCCATCGCCACGTTCATGTCCACCTCGGCCCGGACATCCAGCTCGTAATCAAGGTCCAGGTGAGCCTTGCCGCCGATAATGCCGACGCTGACCGCGCCGACCGGGCCGGTGATCGGGTTGCTTTTTAAGCGGCCGTCGGCTCTCGCCACCGCGACCGCCTGGGCCAGCGCGACGTAGGCGCCGGTGATCGCCGCGGTGCGTGTGCCGCCGTCGGCCTGCAGGACATCGCAGTCGCAGGTGATCGCGATGCCCGGCATCTTGTCCAGGTCCACCGCGGCCCGCAGCACCCGGCCGATCAGCCGCTGGATCTCGGTCGAGCGGCCGTCCGGGCCCCGCCGCTTTCGGTCCGGCGTCGACCCGGGGAGCATCGCGTACTCAGCGGTGACCCAGCCGTGGACCGGGTCGCCGTTCTCGTCGCGCTCGATCCAGCGCGGCGTCTGGGCGGCGATACTCGCGGTGCAGAGGACGCGCGTCCCGCCCATGGCGATCTGCACGCTGCCCGCCGCCGCAGCGGGGAACGGCTCGATCGTCGTCGGTCGGAGTTGGTTCTTGGGTCGCTTGCTCATCGTCGTAGGTTCCTTAGTCGTTTGAAGTGCAGAGTGTAGCGGCGCGATACATGCCTGCGCGCCGGGTATACTCCGCCGATGGCGCGATGGGTCCTTTTAGTTCTGTTGCTTGTGCTCGGCGCGTGCCAACGGCCGCCGATGGTGCTGCCGACGATGTTCGAAGCCGGGCAGGTCGCCCCGCTGTCGGACACGCCCGAGCCCTGGCGGAGCAGCGAACGCGCCCTCTTCTACGCGACCGACCGCAAATTCAACGACACCGCGGGCACGCAGGGGGTGTACGGAGCGCTGCGGAACGACGCGCTCTCGCTCGGAAGGCTCAAGATCCGCATCGGCGAGCACGACGCCTGGCAAGGCCTGCACGCCGCGACACAAGCCAAGCCCGCCGGCAAACAACCGCACCCCACCCTCGCCGGCATCGAGCGCATGGGCCGCATGCAATGGGGACCCGCCGGCAAGACCGAGCACACCACCGATGCCCCCAGCGAAGAAGCCTTCATCCAGCAGCTCGACGCCGCCTTGCAGGAATCCAAGGGCAAGGCGATCACGGTCTACGTCCACGGCTTCAAGAACAGCTTCGAAGAAGCCGCGTTGACCGCCGCCGAACTGAGCCTGTACAGCGGCGGGCTCGGGCCGTTCATCCTCTACAGCTGGCCGAGCCTGGACAGCCTGTACGAGTACAGCCACGACCGCGACTCGGTCCGCTACACCACGGCCCACGCGAGGCGTTTCGTCGAGCTGCTCGCCAGCGAGATCGAGGCGGGCCACCTCTCCGCCAAACAGATCAACCTCATCGCGCACAGCAGCGGCGCCGAGGTCGTCGGCTCGGTCCTGCGCGAGCTCGGCCTGATGTCGCACGGCCAGACGCCCGAGCAACGCAAGGCAAGATGGAAGATCGGCGACGTCCTGCTCGTCGCCCCGGACATCAGCACCGACGTCGCCCGCGAGCGCATCCTCAAGGAAGACCTCCGCGGCATGTACGACAAGATCGTTGTCTACGCCTCGCCACGCGACACCGCTTTGCAATGGGCCTCGCGCGTGCTCTACCGCGCAACACGCATCGGCTCGATCCGCGAGAACAAGCTCACAGAATCAGACCGCTACTGGCTTAGCAAGGCCAAGCATGTCACGCTGATCAACGTCGACTCGCAACCCAACGACGACCCGGTCAACCACTCGCACCACCGCTTCTCCGGCGCCGCACTGTCGGACATCCTGCTGTCGCTGCGGTCCGACCTGCCGCCCGAAGCGCGCGGCCTGGTCCGCGATGAGGGCGAGTTGATCTGGCGCTTCGCCGACGACTACGAACAGCGCGTCACCGAAGCGGCGATCAAGGTCTACGGCGAAGCAAAGCCGCCCGCAGATTTGCCTTAGGTGGGATAGGCGTCCCGCCTGTCGTCACGGCGTAGCCGTGAAAAACCTCGGCTTGTTCAGCGCCCAATCGGCAGGCGAGACGCCCGCCCCAGCATTTGATACCAATCCAAAGCCCTCATGATCGACACCCACTGCCACCTGACCTACGACGGCCTGCACGAGCGCGTCGATCAAGTCCTCGCCGCTGCCGCCGAGGCCGGCGTCGACCGCGTGATCAGCGTCGGCACGACCCCCGCCGACGCGGAGAAGGCCCGGGCGCTGGCCGCACGCAAACCGAGCGTCTACTTCACCGCCGGGCTGCACCCGCACTATGCCGAGGGCTATACGGACAAGGCCGCGCTGCTCGACGCGCTGCGTGAGAAGCTGGCCGACCCCAAGTGCGTCGCGGTCGGCGAGATGGGCCTGGACCGCCACTACCCCGACCCGCCGATCGACGTGCAGCGGCGCGTCTTCGAGTGGCAGTTGGAGCTTGTCACTGGCGGCGAGCAGTTCCGAGGGCCGGTCGTGATCCACAACCGCGAGGCGACCGGCGAAACACTCAGTATCCTCAGCGCCAGCGGGATCGACCCCGGGCGTTTTGTTTTCCATTGCTTCACCGGCAGCGCCGACGAACTCGACGCGATCCTCGCCTTCGGCGCCATGGTCAGCCTCACGGGCATCGTCACCTTCGGCAGCGCGAAAGACCTCGCCGAGGCGTCCGACCGCATCCCTCTGGACCGCCTGATGATCGAGACGGATTCGCCCTACCTCACGCCGGCCCCACACCGCAAGGTACGGCCGAACGAGCCGAGGTATGTTGCGGATGTGGCGAGGTTCCTCGCCGAGAGGCGTGGGCTATCGCTGGAAGTTTTCGTCTCCGCGGTGGATGCGAACGCGGAGCGATTCTTCGGGCTCAAATAAATGTACTTATCCCGCTTTTCAGACTATAGAAGCTCTGCATACTAGCAATTCATATACTCACCTTCATAGTGCTGATCAGGATCGAATTCGATCTCATAATAATCTTTAGGATCTAAATAATCAGTCTTAGTAAATTGATTCCCTTGGTCGATCGCATGTAGCAGTGGATGACCGACTAATTCAAGACCACATGAATAGCAATGCAATTTTGTAGGAATGCGCACATCTTCCTGAACAAAATCCCCATCATCATCATGTGGCACTGTACTTCTAACTATATCTCCAGTTACTATTGCAGGGCCCTCACATGCAGGACAAATAATATCGTAGCCAATACTACGTGATCGATAGTCTTTTAATCTAAGCGATTGCCCTTCTTCAATTTGACGCAATCGATCAGACACTTCTTGACTTTCAAAAGCATCTTTAGCAGTTTTAATACTTTCAAAAGCTGTTTTCTTGTTGTCTTCAGAAAGAGCATCTATCATTGTGATTGCAGTAGGCGCGTGATCTGCCCCTACGTAATCCTCCAATACCTTCGAGGCCTGAACCAATAGAATGTTGGATATTTGAAAAAAACGAGGCATCCATTCGCTTGATCCAAGACTATCTAAAGCAAGAGTTCCGGTGTGAAGTTCTTCGTTACGCTGGTTCATCCAGAGCATACAAGTGTTATATTCTTGCGTAGTAAAGCCTGGACATATCACCGTACAGCGGTGAAAAACAGTCTTTGCAGGGATTGACTTTGGTGACTTTGTGCTGGGAAATCCACAAGCATACAGAATATTATTTCCATCTTGCGGATCTGCTAATAACGCGATATTTGTTTTGGAAAGAACGGATCTTGCTAATAGCTCAAGCGATACAAAGCACCACAAGGGGACTTCTGACGACTCCGGATTAGGATGATTGAGTCCACGCCGTGCCAAAGTAGCAGCTTTTAAGAATAATTCGTCAAAAGTCCACATACAAGTCTCCTATAGCTTCTCATGCACAAGAATACTTTCAAGTAGCCTGTTTGGGTCGTCGGTCGCACTTTCACGGCCATGAAGCATTCTACGATTATTTATGATAAGAACAGATTCTGTTTCTTGCCAATCAAATCTTATTGGTTGAATTTCCTGCAACAAGTTTGCAAATTCAACGGAGGCGCTTTCAGCCATATTATCTGCAGGACTCATACAGTTTGGGTCCCAGCGAATTCTATTTCCATTAATCATTGAGCACAAAAAATACTTTTTTAGACCTCGAACTCGAAATATCGAAGAGAAGATTCTAGGGTTACACTTTTCTAGCAAATTAATCCCATCAACAATTCGAGTCGCAACACTAGAAGGGCTTAGCGCTCGAAATAATATATGAGAAGGGGGGCGTCGATAATACGCGCAATCTGTGTGGAGAGGAAACTCCATCTTTCCAAGAATGGCGGACAGTGAACCACTTTCCGCCTCAATTGGATTGTGAGGCCTTAACTCGCGTAATATCGGCCTATCTGGTCTTGGTGGAACTGGCTCACCGATACTCCTGGCAATCTCAATAAGCGGGATATCACGACTTACAGACAGTCTTACCCAACCATGTAGTTGAAGATGAGAATGATCCATTGGGAGCGACTTAAAATTTAGCCACCAGGTACACATATCATAATACTGCTTTGAGACGAATTCGGCAGATGATCATGATGTGCTGACGCCGAATCATTCCGGGGGTTCGCAGACGCTTATCCCCGGCACCCGACGGTGTCGTTATGCCTGCGGCCCGGCTTCTGCTTCGCGGGCCTTGCGGGCGTTGATGAAGGACTTGACGCCCACGGCGACGAAGGCGGCGCTGATGACACCCATCAAGATGATCTCGGTGGCGGCGAGGGTGGGTGCTTTGCCGGAGACGATACGCGGGATCATGCCGAGCGTGGCGAGGACGCCGAGCAGTGCAAAGACGAGCGCGGCGTGCACCGCGTGCTTGCGGAGGTTGTCCTTCAATGCCGCCAGGCCACAGAGCAGGATGGGCAGGCCGATGCCGACCGGGATCAAAGCGGTGGTAGACCGGGTGAGCCCGAAGAAGATCAGGGCGAGGGCGGTCAGCGCGACGCCGGTGCCGAGAGTGAGCTTGGAGATGTTCATGGTGGGACCGGTGTTTTAGGTGCCGGGTGTTTTCAAGAGCCGGGTACTGGTTGCTTAGAGATTATAGGCCGGTGGTTGGGGTGGGTGCGGCGGGTGGCCGGGGTGGAGGCTTTGCGATGCCCCGGAACGAATGATCTTGATGTGTTCACGCCGACGCGTTCCCGGGGTTCGCTGACGCTCATCCCCGGGCACCCCAATCGTGATGCGCGCGCATTGGGCGCTTGCATTTGATGGGTTGATCGCGCTTGTATCACGGCGTGTTGTTGCAAGTGATGGCCGGGCTTGTGGTTGTGGCCGGGGTGCGTGGTTGTGTGGTGTCTGTGCGCGCAGGAGTAT
>JAHQVV010000135.1 GCA_019634195.1 Phycisphaeraceae bacterium
ACACCGCCGGCACCGTCGAGTTCCTCATGGACAACAACCACGACTTCTACCTCATGGAGGTCAACACCCGCGTCCAGGTCGAGCACCCGGTCACCGAGATGATCACCGGCGTGGACATCGTCAAGCAGACCATCCGCGTCGCGGCCGGTGAAGAGCTGCCATTCAAGCAAAAAGACATCAAGATCAACGGCCACGCGATGGAGTGCCGCATCAACGCCGAGGACCCCGCGATGAACTTCGCGCCCTGCGCCGGCCTGATCAAAGACTTCAACGCCCCCGGCGGCCCCGGCGTCCGCATGGACACCCACGCCGGCGCGGGCTACCGCATCCCGCCCAACTACGACTCGATGATCGGCAAGCTGATCACTCACGCCCCCGACCGCGAGCAAGCGATCACCCGCATGCTCCGTGCCCTGGCCGAGTTCGAGATCGCCCCCACGAAGACCACGATCCCGCTGCACACGAGACTCCTCAAGAACGGCAGCTTCCTAAGCAACGACACCGACATCAACTTCGTCGAGAGGTTGCTGGGGTTGTGAGGATGCTTTGGCAGGACAGGCATTCCTGCCTGTCAATCGGCGAAGCCGAATAGACATTCGGATCAGGTCTACGACCTGCTGACAGGCAGGAATGCCTGTCCTACCGAAGGTTCTCGATGCCTGTACCCCACCCCCAATTCACCGCTTGTGCTCCGGGCTGGCGAAGTCGCTCATGCACCCCGCGTCCCAGGCGTCGGGCATGTTGCCGTGGGCCGGGATGCCGCCTTGGTCTTTGAGCATGCGGGCCATGTGCAGGCAGTTCCAGACGAGGAAGGTTGTGTTGCGGTTGGCGAAGTCGTTTTCCGGGCCGCCGGAGCCCTCGTCGCGGTAGCTCGGGCCCGGGCCGGCCTCGCCCATCCAGCCCGCATCGGCCTGGGGCGGGACGGTGTAGCCGATGTGTGACAGCGAGAAGAGGATGTTCATCGCGCAGTGCTTGACGCCGTCCTCGTTGCCGGTGATCAGCGTGGCGCCGACCTTGCCGTAGTCGCGGTACTGGCCTTTGTCGTTGAAGGAGTGCGTGTAGCCGTACATGCGCTCGAGCGTGCGGTTGCAGACGGAGGACTTCTCGCCGAGCCAGACGCTGGTGCAGAGGATGAGGATGTCTGCGGCATCGACTTCTTTTTGGATCTGTGGCCAGTCGTCACGCCCCCACTCGGGCGTCTGGGACATGTCCTTGCCCAGGCCCGCGGCGATCTCGTAATCAACCGGACGGATGAGTTTGTGCTCGACGTTGTTCGCATCGAGGATGCCCTGCGCGACGCCGATGAGGCCTTCGGTGTGTGACAGGCGGGGCGAGCGTTCGAGCGTGCAGTTCAGGAAGAGGACCTTGAGGTCGTCGTACTTCGCCGGGGCGATGGTGCACTCGTGCTTGGTAATGCGCTGGAGTTGTTCGGTCATGAGTTTGTCCTTGTTGATGTGAGATGGCTTTTATCAAACTATATGAGTACGCGATTTGTTTCAGGTGGAGCGGATAAAAATAGCCCCCGCCGCGAGGTGAGGGTTCATGTGCTTGATTATGTTTTCGAGGGCTTGCCTGTGACGTTTCGCGTCACCCGGTACACAAAAGGGGGCGGCTACCGGTTTTCTTCTTCTTTTTTCCGCCGAGCTTCCTCACGGCGGCGTTCGAGATCGGCGGCGGCGATCTCTTCATCGACCTCGGGGTCGCCGTTGGTGGTGATACGTGTGAAGTCGCCGACCATCGTCTTGACCAGGGTGTCAGACAAGACCTTCTCGAGGGTCTCCTGCAGGCGGGTGGCCGCGAGCAAACGCGGGATCTTGCGGTAGGTTGCCAAGTCCTTTGCGTAGCGGTTGTAGTCCTGCTCGGCCTTGTTGCTGATCTGGAAGCGGTTGGCGTTGGCTTCGCTGATGGCGGAGGCGATCTGACCGGCGATAGCCCGGCCGGTGAAGTCGTCAGAAGCGATAGATAGTTGCTTGGCGAGGGCGGTCGCGGCTTGCTCGGCCTGCGTCTTGGCGGCGGGGTCGTCGTTGCCTGCGGCATCGGCGGAGGCTTGCTGGTAGGTAGTGATCGCGCTGAGTGTGTCGCTGTCTGGAAGCCGCAGCCCACGGAACGAAGCGTTGATTGTCCCGCGGAGCTGCTTAGCGAGCGCGCCGTCTTCGTCGGCCAAGGCCCACTCGTAGGCCCGGATCATGGTGAGCAGGTCGGTGTGCGCCCCGCCGGCCGTCTTGCCGAGGATCTGGTTGTACTGCTGCCGGGCCTGTTGGATCGTCCGGGCCTTCTCAGACTGGGCATTGGTCACATTGGTGTAGGCTTGGCGGACCTGGTTAGGCATCGACTGGTTGTTGCCCTCGATGAGGACCTGCTGGATGTTGATGCCGGCCTTAAGGTCGTCGAGAATCTCTTGCGTGTACGCGGCGATCGTCTTCGTCTCAAACGTGCCGCGCGTGATGATGTTGTCGATCGTCGCAGAGGCGACATAGTGGATCATGCCACGCTCGGCCGCGGTTTTAATCAGTGCGTTTGCTTTCTCGATCGACCCGACGTTACGGAGGTAGTCATCGACGCGGTCAGGGTCGACAACGTAGTTCACGCCGAACTGCACATGGATAACGTTGGTGTCGCCGGTGATGAGGAAGCTGTCGTTGAGCGGGTTGAGCGGCTGGTTGGCAAGCTGCTCGGGGTCCCGGTCATCGGGGTTGTCGTACCAGAAGGACTCGTTGAGTTGGAGCGACTGTGTGGTGCCGGGGACGGTGACGGTCTGCTCGATGGGGAAGGGCAGGCCGAAGTGCCAACCCTGGGTATAAGTGCCGATTTCGTTGCCGAAGCGGTAGCGTACGGCGATGTCGTCGCCTTGCACGCGGAACACGCCGGAGAAGGCGTAAACAACCATCAGCAGGACCATGCCGACCTTGAGCACGCGGAAGCTGACGCTCAGCGCGTCGGAGAGCGACTGCTGCGCGGCGTCGAGGCCCTGTGCGCCGGCGGGGTTGGTCGGGATGGGGTCGTTTGGCGCTTGGCTCACAGCCGGGCCTCCGATTGGCTCACTGGGCTAAGCGGCGGCTGAATAATAGTCTGCTGTTCTTTCAGCTTCGCTTCGAGCTCGCTGATGCGGACCAGCAGCTCTTCGATACGGGCTAACAGCTGAGCATTATGCTCGGCAGGTGACAGCGGGGCCGAGGTCGGCTCGGCGGGGACTTCTTCGAAGAGGCGCGAGAGGTTGCCCGGCTCGCCGTGGCCATAGATGAAGACATCCAGAGGCGAGAACGTCTTGGCATTGAGCACAAAGGTCGTGCGGTTAGCGAGGATCTTCTCGATCGCCTCGAGCTGCCGCAGGTAGATCGCCAGGTCTTCGGAGGCGCCCTTGTCGGCATAGCGGGCGAGGATCGCGTTGGCCTCTTCCTGGCCCAGCGTCTCGATGTCCGAGGCGACCGTATTGGCGAAGTCCTTCAGCCGCTTGCTGATGGACTCGGCCTCGGCGACGATGGCCTCGGCCTGAGAGGTGCCTTGGCTCCGGATCTCTTCGGCCTTGCGGTCCTGCGTCGCGGTCATGCGCGTATTGACGCTGGCGGCGGTGGACTCGGTGTAGAGCATCTTGGCGACGGTCACCTTCGAGACTTCGATGCCCCAGTTCAGGTTGCCGGCCCGCTGATTAGACGCCTCATCTTCGGATGACTTATCGCTCGTTTCATCTTTGTCGGCGAGTCGCGTGGAAAGCTCGTCGGCGATTTGTTTTTCGAGCTGGTCGATCTGAATCTTTGTGGGGTCTTCGTTGACGAGTTGATCGAAGCTGTAGTTGTTAGAGATGATCGACCGCAGGTCGCGCATCTGAGCGAGGAGTTTGTCGGTCGCGTCGTCGTAGTCTTCGTGGGCGATATCGAAGGCCAGCGGGTCCTTGATTTTCCATGTCAGCGCGAGGTTGACGATGATCGTATTGCCATCTTTGAGTTGTAATTGCTCTGGCGTGTCCTGGAGGATCTGGTACTGGGTGGGGTAGGTCTGGACGCGTTGGATGGGCCAGGGCCACTTGAATTTGAGCCCGGGTTTTTGGATGACGCTGCCGGTGTCTTCGCCTTTCGCGAGGAGCTGCGGGTCGGGCTTAGTGGCGCTATCGAAGGTGGTGATGATCGCGATCTCGTTGTAAGCCACGGTGTACGTGACCATGTAGAGCACGAAGACCAGTGCGATGCCGATGGCGAGGATGGCGGTGGAAAGGCGTCTCATAGCGGGGTGCCTTCAATACGTGGTGCTAAATCAGCGGGGGGTTGAGCCGCCGGAGCCGCCGCCAAGGGGGAGGTCCAGCACGACTTCGGGGTTGTCCAACTCGGCGTCGGAGCCGAGCACGGTCTTGGGCCGGTTCTCGAGGCCGGCGACGAGGGCGTCAAGGTACCGGCTCACGGGGTAGTAGCGCGGGGCGCTTTCGTAGGCCTTGAGTTCAGCGGTCAGGCGCTTGTCACGGGCCTCGGCACCCAGGGCTTGTGACCAGCGGGTCGCTCGGGCCTGGGCCATGCGTTGGCCGACTTCGCCGCCGCTCTCGATCATCAAGAGCTCGATCGCGACGCGTTGGCGGTCGACAGCATCTTCGAGCGCTTTGCGTTCGTCTGAATCGTCGTCGAGCTGCTTGATCTGGCCGTTGAGCGCGTTGTACTGCTCGACCAGAGCGATCAGACGGTTCGCACGATCGCGGTCGCCGGCTGCGGTTGCGTAGATGATGTCCGCTTCCTGAAGGGCGCGAGCCTCTTCGGTCTGCGACTCCTGCAAGGCGTTGATCCGCGCGTGGTAGTCGTCGGCGACTTCTTGCGGCGGGTGCACGCCGGAGACCGAGACAAAGACGACCTCGAGCCCGATGGCGTACTTGTCCAGCTCGTCCTGGATCGCGTTCCGCAGGTTGGTGCCTGCCATGACGCGGGCCGAGGAGAGCAGGGCGTCGGTGTCTTTGGATGCGAAGTAGCGTGTCACTTCGTGTTGGGCGATGGTTTTTAGCAGTGTCTCGGGGTCGGTTGTTCCGGAGGTGGGGTTGTCGATACCCGTGTAGAGGCGGAGGTCCGCGATCCGGTAGCTGACATCAACATCGGCGCCGATCATCTCGCCAAGGACCGAGTCTTTATCGCCGGTCGTGCCCGACCCGGGGGGTGGGGCGGTGATCAAAAACTCCTCGGTTGCGCCTTCCTCGACATGCTGATTGGTCCATAGCATGGGCCCTCGCTCCGCTCCACGGCGGTTGATGTGGCCACGTGACCCCAGGCTGATCGAATGAATGCGATCGACGTCGTACTTCTCTGCCCGGCCAAAAGGCCAGGGGGCCTTGAAGCTCAGGCCAGGCTCGGCGATGCGGACGAACGCGCCGTTGCTGGTAACGACGGCCTGCTGGTGGGGCTGGACGATGACCAGGCTGGTCATGCCGATGATCACGACTAGGCACACGCCCGCGAGGGGGAGCAGGGCCTTGCCCAAGAGCCGCATGAACCAGCTCTTGGAGACCTCAAAACCGAACTGGTAGTTGAGCGTCTCGGAGAAGATCTTGCCGATGGACTCGGGCCGGGTGAGCCAGCCGAGGACGCGGGAATCGAAGGCGGGGCGGACGAATGCATCGCCCTTGCGTGGGCGGTAGAAAGCCAGCACCATGCCCAGAACGATCTCGACGCCGAGCAGCACCATGACCGCGGGGATGATGATGGCGAGGTAGACAAAGCCGAGGGTGTTGCCGAAGAAGAGCAGGACGCTGGCGGCGATGATGGGCAGGACGCCGAGGAAAACGTTGCCGATGAGCGTGCTCGCGCCGCCGCGCAGGGCCTGCCAGCTATCAACACGGGTCATGCCAGCGACGTATCGTGCCACGAGGAACCCGCCCATCGAGCCGACGACGAGCAGCAGGAGAAACAGGCTCGTGTTGACGGTCTCGCTCAACGGGGCTTCTTGCAGCGTGCCAAGCAGCATCGCGCTGCGGTTCAGGTACAGCAGCAAGATCCCGACGCCGATGAGGTACACCGCGGAGAGCCCGCTGACGACGCGTACGCCCCACTTGTAGAGGTTGTCGAGCCGGGCCTTGGCCTGTGCGAGCTGGGAGCCGGCCTCTTCGAAGAGCGCGGCCGAGCGAGCGTCGGACTCGGCGAGCTTGCCGGCCTCCAGCGCCTCGGCCCGTTCGAGCTGGTGCTGCTTGTAGATCAGCCACAAGAGCAGCCAGACGCTCAAGCCGGGGAGGCTGTAGAACGCTGCGGCGAGGACGGCCTTGGACTCGGCGTACAGGCCGAGGATGATCAGCAGCAGCGCGAGCACGAACTGCATCGCCAAGCCGATGAGGGAGGCGGTCGAAGCGCGGGTGTAAGTAAGCTGGTCCTGACTCATGCCTGTAGAGAACGAATCGTTGAAGAGAAACCGTCTGGATTGGCCGGTACGCACGTGCCTAGCGGGGCATGATAGCCCCCCTGAACGTACGCTGCCACAGTTGCACTAGTTCGTCTGGGATATTCGGACGTTGTGCGGGCAATTCGCCTGCCGGGTCCGCAGACTCCTCTATAAAGGCGCTTGCTATGAGCGGTTTTGAGATTGACAAAGCGTCATGCCGGACCGTCGCCCCCGAGATCATCCGCCCGATCCGCCAGTCGGTCCTTCGACCGAATCAAACGATCGACGAGATGGTCTATGAGGGCGACACCGCGCCGGGTACCTTCCACCTTGCCGCAATCGACCCCGCCGGCCAAGTGCTCGGGATCGCGTCGTTCTACCGCGATCCGCACCCGCTGGACCCGGGCCCGGGCGACTGGCGGCTCCGCGGCATGGCGGTCGAGCCGGCGCTACAAGGCAAGGGGCTCGGCGCCCTGCTGGTTCAGGCTGGCATCGAGCGCATCCGCGAACAAGACGGCCGACGACTCTGGTGCAATGCCCGCGTCTCCGCGCAGCGCTTCTACGAGAAGCTGGGCTTCACCATCGAGGGCGAGGTCTTCGAGATCGAGCCGATCGGCCTGCACTACGTCATGTCCGCCGCCCTGCAGTCATCGTGAGCCTCGCTCTCTCATCAATCATCTGCCGGACTCGCTAAACTACCCGCTTCAATCCACCGCACCCAAGCAACCATTGAGGAATCCCCATGGGTCTGATGACCGGCAAAAAAGGCATCGTCTTCGGCGTCGCCAACGAACGCAGCTACGCCTACTTCATCGCGCAATCGCTCGTCCAACAGGGCGCCGAGGTCGGCTTCACCTTCCTGCCCATGGGCAAGATGGAGCAGCGCGTCGGCAAGGCCGTCAAGAAGCTCGGCATCGACGAGCCATGGCTCGTCTCCTGCGATGCGAACGATGATGAGTCGATCCAGGCCGTCTTCGACAAATGGGAGGCCGACCACGGCACGCTCGACTTCGTCGTCCACTCGATCGCCTTTGCCGATAAGGACTACCTCCGCCCGGATATGTTCCACAAGACCCCGCGCGACGTGTATAAGAACGCGATCGATACCTCGGCCTACACGCTCGTCGCGATGTCGCGTTCAGCGCTGCCGTTGATGCAGAAGACCGACGGCACCAAGACCACCCCCGGCGGGGCGCTCATGAACATGTCCTACTACGGCGGCGAGAAGGTCACGCCCGGCTACAACATCATGGGCGTCGCCAAGTCCTGCCTCGAACACACCACCCGCTACCTCGCCTATGAACTAGGTCAGCCCGACCGCAACGTCCGCGTCAACTGCATCAGCGCCGGCCCGTTCAAGACCCTGGCCGGTGCCGGCGTCGGCGGCATGGACAAGATGATCGAGTACCAGGAGTGGGCATCATCGATGAAACGCTGCAACACCGGCGAAGAAGTTGGGGACACCGCGGTCTACCTGCTTAGCGACCTAAGCAGCGGCGTGACCGGCGAAACGATCCACGTCGATGCGGGGTTCAGCATCGTGGGTGTCCCGCCGCACAAGGATGAGTAAGCAAAGCTGTGGATGGCGTCTGTGGTCTTGTTCCACGCGTTTGATCGGCAGGGCCGCAGGTCGTGTCACGCTTGCATGCGTGTCTGCGCTAAGGGCGGCAGATTGGTAGGCGTGCGGTCAGTCGGGCCAACCTTGCTTGCCCTGCGCGAAGCCTTCAGCTGCCGCTAACGAACAGGTAGAGAATCGCATAAAGAATGCTGACTACACCGAGTAGTGCCAGGCCGTTGGAGATCAAATGGCCGACAAAACGCATGTACCTGTTTGTGTTGGGTGTCAGCTCTATTTTGTGGTGATATTTTACGCTATCGATTTCGTTGGTTTCACTGAAAACGAGGATCTCAGGCAAGCCTGTTGGATCTTCTTTTGCGAGATCTTGATAGCGTGCAAAGGTCATTTCGTTGCATGTCAGATCAAGCAGCCAGTGCTGGTCGTTATAGTGGATGTCGTTTTTTGAGGGCATGTGCCTAGCCTTAATATGCTGCGGTCTCTGACAAATCCATCGGCTCGGACCAGCCCAAAGCCGCGTTGATCGCCAGCGCCGTGTCGATCATCGCTAAGTGCGAGTAGGCTTGGGGGAAGTTCCCGAGCTGGCGGCGGTTATCGAACGTCAGGTCCTCGGCCATCAGGCCCAGGTGGTTCGTGCTGTCCAGCAGGTCCTCGAACATCTTCTGCCCCTCTTCGACCCGGCCGATGCGGACCAGGGCCTTGGCCATCCAGAAGGCGCAGATCGTAAACGCGCTGTTGGTCTCGCCGAAGTCGTCGAGCGCCTTGTAGCGGTAGAGCAAGCCATCTCGGCCAAGCTCTTCAAGGGTCTTGTCGACCGTTGAGATAAAGCGGGAGTCGTCGGGCTCGCAGAAGCCGTAGTCGAGCATGAGCAGGTTCGACGCGTCCATGTGCTCGCTGCCGTAGGACTGGGTGTAGGCACCGAGGTCTTCGTTCCAGCCGTGCTCTTCGATATGGGCCTTGATCTCGTCGGCGAGTTTGCGGTGCTGCTCGGCCCACTCGGTCCGGCCCAGCGCGACGCCGATCTTGACCGCCCGATCAATCGCGACCCAGCACAGCACCTTGGAGAAGACGAAGTGGCGCTTCTCGCCGCGGATCTCCCAGATACCGCGGTCCGGATCTTTCCATTGCCGCTCAACGGCCCGGGCGATGGAGCGGACCTGTGTCCACACGGTTTCGACCTCATCAAAGCGGCGGGCGAAGTGTGGCAGGGTCTGCCAGATGACGTCCATGACCGCGCCGTAGATGTCGTGCTGCTTCTGGTGGTACGCGGCGTTGCCGGTGCGGACGGGCTTACTGCCCTCGTAGCCGTCGAGGTGGTCGAGGGTCTTCTCGGTGAGGGTGCGCTCGCCGCGGATGCCGTACATGATCTGGAGTTCGTCGTCTTTGGTCGGGACGGTATCCATGACCCAGTCGACGAAGCGGTGTGCCATGTCGGCGTGGCCGATGCGGCGGAGGACGGAGACGGTCATCGACGCGTCGCGGAGCCAGCAGAAGCGGTAGTCCCAGTTGCGGACCTCGCCGATCGATTCGGGCAGGGAGGTGGTGGCGGCGGCGATCACCGCGCCGGTCGGGCCGAACTGCATGAGCTTGAGCGCAAGGGCCGAGCGGACGACCATCTGCTCGTAACGCGGCGGACGCGTCGTGTGCAGCGCCCAGTTGTACCAGTACGCCCGCGTCTTGGTCAGCATGAGCTGGATCAGCTCGTGCGAAGGCTCACGCAGCTTGTCGTTGTAGCTCAGCAGCAGGAAGCGTTCTTCTTTGAGCTCTTTGACCTCGCCGCTGAGCACCTTGTGCGGGTCCATGTCGGTGTGCAGGTAGACGGACTCGTAGATCTCTGAGCCATTCCACTTGTGTTCAACGGTAGATTTGATCTTGCCCGGGCCGATGACGTGGCTAGTGGTTTCGTGCTCGGCGAATTCGAGGCGTGGGTCGTAGTTGACCCGGTAGCGCGGCCGGCCCCAAACCCGGCGGATAACGCGGACAAAGTCGCAGGGGCTGCACGGCTCGGAGTCGTGCCCGTTGAGGCGGTAGCGGGGCATGAAGTCGATGACCTCGAAGCCGCCGGCCTCGGATTCATAGCGGGTGACCAGGACGTTGGTCGCGTGCTCGTAACGCTGCCAGATGGCTTTGCCGCCCTCGATGCTGATGCCGAACTTGCCGCCGCTGCCCTTGGAGAGCAGGTCGGCGAAGACGGCTCCGGCGTCGAAGTCGGGCATGCACATGAAGACGACCGAGCCTTCGTGGTCGATGAGGGCGCAGGTCCGGCCGTTGCCGACGACGCCCATGTCGTATCCGACGGATTTCATTTTTGGCGCGGGCTTGCCGTGCGGGTCCATGCGCCAGGTCGTGGGTTCTTCGGGGTGACGGTGGGTCAAATTGCTTCCTGCCGGGGAGGGGGTAAAACTGCAACCACTATCGGCGGTTAGGGCAGGAATCCTAACCGCTCGCAGACCTTGTTCGCTGTCTCGCGCACGAGTTCACGTTGGTTATCGGCTTGTGCCAGCTCGATGACTTTCTCACGCAACACGGGGTCGTCTTGCTGCGCAAGCGCGTTGCCCGCGGCGATCAGCGCGTTGCGCTGCATCATGTCGAGTTTAACGCGTTTGAGGGCCGAACCGATGAAGGCCTGTTGGCGGTCCTCGGCGGCCCAGTTGAGGACTTTAAGCAGGTCAAAGCCCCCGGCATAATTGTGTGGTGTGTAACGCGCGTGGACCTGCAAGGGGTCGGCATCCTGCGCCGCGAGATCGGCTCGCCGGCGGTTGTGCGGGCAGACATCTTGGCAGATATCACAGCCCGCCAGCCAATCGCCCATGGGCTCGTGGTACTGCTCGTCGATCGAGCCGCGGTGCTCGAGCGTCAGGTAGCTGATGCATCGTCGGGCGTCGACGCTGTAGCCCTCGCTTGCGATCGCGTCCGTCGGGCAGGCGTCGATGCAGCGTGAGCATGAACCGCAGTGGTCTGTCGGCGGCGAAAGCGGTGCGGGGAAGCCGGCAAGCTCGCTGGTCTGCATCGGAAGGGTGGTGACGATCGTGCCCAGCAGGAAGTACGAGCCGAAACGCGGGTGGATCATCAAGGTGTGCTTGCCGGTCCAGCCCAGGCCGGCCCGTGTGGCGAGTTCGCGCTCGAAGATCGGCGCCGTGTCCGTTGTCGCGCGGTAGGTGTGGCCGGGGTACTCGGCTTCGAGCGCGTTGCAGGCTTTGTGCAGCCGCTTCTTCAAGACCTTGTGGTAGTCATCCCCCCAGGCGTATTTCGCGACCCGGCCGGCGGGTGTTGGGGCCTGGGGTTCGGGGCCTGGGGTTTGGGGGTGGTATGCGTCCGCTACGACGATAACGCTCGCTGCGCCCTCAACGAGCCTGCCCGGATCGGTGCGGATGTCGGCGTGGTCGGCGAGGTATTGCATCGCCCCGTGCTTGCCCTCGGCGAGCCAGGCCTTGAGCTGGCCGGCATACTGGCTCGCATCCGCAGACGCGATGCCGCACAGCGCAAAGCCCTGCTCTTTCGCCAGCGATTGTGCGAATGCCGCGGCGTTGAAGGCGGGTTGGTCAGATCCGTGCTGAATCATCGGGCTGCCATCGTAGCCTCCGAGCAACGCCCGGGGGTCGGATCACAGCGCGTCCCCCGAGTGTTGCTCGGCGGCTGCAAACCCAAACCCAACTGGACGCCGCCCCATCCGCAACTACAATCCACTATCGCAATCTCGCGGATCAGGACCGTCCATGCCCTACGACCTCAAGCCTATCGACATTGATGTCGAAACGACCCCGTACCTCGAGGGGCGTGAGGACATCGCCGGCGACCGCTGGACGCTCAACTTCGGCCCCCAGCACCCCGCGACCCATACCACCCTCCGCATCGTCATGGAACTCGACGGCGAACGCGTCGCCCGGGCCGTCCCGCACATCGGCTACCTGCATTCAGGGTTCGAGAAGCTGGCCGAGGCACTGGACTACAACCAGTACGTCACCATCGTCTCGCGGATGGACTACGTCTCGCCGATCTGCAACGACATCGCCTGGCACGGCGCCGTCGAGAAGCTCTTCGACATCGATATCACGCCGCGATGCAAGGTCGTCCGCACGATCCTGTTTGAGCTGGGCCGGATCCAGAACCACCTGATGTGCGTCGGCGCCGCGGCGCTGGACTTGGGCGCGTTCACGGGCTTCCTCTACGGCTTCAACGAACGCGAGCACATCTACGACATCATCGACTACGTCTCAGGCCAGCGTTTCCACCCCGACTACACCCGCGTCGGCGGGACGATGATGGACCTGCCGGACGAAGAGCTGTTCAAGAAGATGGTCAAGAAATTCATCAATGAGCAGATGCCGCCCGCGCTCGATGACCTCTTCGGCATGCTCAGCCGAAACCGTATCTTCCGCGACCGGACCGAAGGCATCGGTGTCATGTCCAAAGAAGAAGCGATCCAATGGTCGCTCACCGGCCCGCTCGCACGCGCGTCCGGCGTGAAGCGCGACGTCCGTAAGGATGAGCCCTTCCTCTGCTTCGAAGACAACTGGGACGGGCAGGGCAGCTCCGCCGTGAACTTCAAGGTGCCGATCGCGACGACGGGCGATGTCTTCGCCCGCTTCCTTGTGCGCGTCGAAGAGATCAAGCAGTCGGTCGAGATCATCAAGCAGCTCATCGACGACATCCCCGGCGGGCCGATGAACACCGTCGCCGATGGCAAGGCCGTCAAGCCGCCCAAGTCCGGCGTGTACGGCTCGATCGAGGGCCTCATCCAGCACTTCGAGCTGGTCATGACCAACCGCGGCTGGGAAGCGCCAATCAATGAGGTCTACAGCTGCGTCGAATCGCCCAACGGCGAACTCGGTTACACCATCGTCGCCGATGGCGGGCCGAGGCCTTGGCGTGTCAGTGTGCGTCCGCCTTGCTTTATTAATTATGCGACGTTCTCGAAGATGCTCGAGGGCCACCTGCTGGCCGACACCGTCGCGATACTCGGGTCGATCAACATCATTGCCGCGGAGTTGGATCGATGAGAGTTTACCACGTTGGGTTTTTGGTTGTTGGAATCGGTATGGCCATGATGGGCATACTCGGTGGCAGTATTTCCATAGGTGTATTGGCCTCATCAGCGCAGTCAGGCCAGCTAACTGGAAGCGCAATCATAGGTGCCATCATTGGTTTTGGGTTTTTGTGTATTGGTGCAAAAATCGTTCACAGCAACCTTGTTGTAAAGAAACCTGGTCAGTAAATGGATAAATCCCTCCTCAACCCCATCGGCCCGCTCGGCTCGATCGTCATCGGGCTGGTGATGATCGGCCTGAGCATCGCCGGCATCTACCCCGGCGGGCTGAACCTCAGCTGGCTCGGCCTCGCGTTCCTCCTCGGCGGGACCATCATGCTCATGGTCCGTATCATGATCAAGAAGAAAACCGAACTACCCAAATAGACAGGTGGGATGGGCGTCCCGCCCGTCTGCGAACGCTGATAAACACAAATGACGGCCGAGACGGCCATCCCACCAAAGACAAACCTATGGCTTGGATCACCAAACAATCAGGCACGATACAGATCGATCGGCGCGACGAGCCCTACCTCACCGCAGAGATCCGCAAGGACTTTGAGTCGCGCATGTTCCCGCGCTACCCCGACAAGCAGGCCTGCACGATCCCGCTGCTGCACGCGATCCAGGACCTGCACAACTGGCTGCCCTATCAGGCCATCGAGGAGGCCGCCGACTTCCTCGGGCTGCCCGCCTCGACCGTGCTCGACACCGCGACGTTCTACGAAGAGTTCTTCCTCGAGCCCCGCGGCAAGTACACCATCTGGGTCTGCCAGTCCGTGTCCTGCGAGATCATGGGCAACACCAAGCTCGTCGAGAAGCTCTCCGAGAAGCTCGGCATCGGCCCGCACGAAACGACCGAGGACGGCAGGTTCACCCTCATGAACGTCGAGTGCATCGGAGCCTGTGGCGGGGCCCCGTGCGCGCTGGTCAACCACAAGCTGCACGAGAACCTGACCGCCGACAACGTCGAACAGATCCTCGACGGCCTGGACTAACGCTATGCCTTGGTTCCAAAACCTATGCCGAAACCTGGGCCTGACGGTCCACAACGTCAAGCAGCCGATCAAAGACGACGCGGCCGAGCGTGGCAGCAAGCAGATCGTCAAGAAAGAGACGCGGGAGGAAAAGATCGACGAGAACATCACCCTCCGCCGCACGACCATCGAAGAGATTGAAATGAAACCCGGTGCGGATCAGGAAAAACTCAAGGAACATCAACAAGAAAACAAACCGGAGTCATGATTTCAAGCCATGTGTAGCGGGCGACGCGAAGCGTCCCGTGCGAACCATGACGGGCTCAAACCAAACGGGATGCTCCGCATCGCCCGCTACACGCAAACCCAAGACCTGAAACCGAACACCTGATGCCACTCGAATCCCCCATCCTGCTCAAGAACATCCCCACCCCGCCGTGGGGCGAGTTCGCCGACCGCAAGACGCTTTCCTACGACGACTACGTCAAGGCGGATGGCTACAAGTCGCTTGACCAGGCGATCGGTATGGAGCCCAAGGACATCGTCGAGATCGTCAAGGCCGCCGAACTGCGCGGCCGCGGCGGCGCGGGCTTCCCTGCGGGCATGAAGTGGAGCTTCCTCCCGCCGCAAGACGGCGGCCAACGCTTCCTCGCCATCAACTGCGACGAGTCCGAGCCCGCGACGTTCAAGGACCAGGTCCTCACCGAGTTCGACCCGCACCTGATCATCGAGGGCATCGCCATCTGCATGAAGGCCTGCCAGCTTGACACCGCCTACTACTACATCCGCGGCGAGTACCACCACCACCGCGTGATCTTCGAGAACGCCATCGCCGAGGCCTACGCCAACGGCGTCTTCGGCGAGAACTCGCGCATGGGCAAGGTCAACGAACGCTGGCCCAACCTCTACCTGCAGCGCGGAGCCGGGGCCTACATCTGCGGCGAGGAAACCGCGCTGCTCGAATCCCTCGAGGGCAAGCGCGGCTGGCCACGCATCAAGCCGCCGTTCCCCGCCGTCGCCGGCGCGTTTGGCCGACCGACGATCATCAACAACGTCGAGACCCTGTCCATGGTCGTGCCCGTCCTCGCCAACGGCGCCGACTGGTTCAAGTCCATGGGCGTCGGCCGGCCCGAGGGCGCACCACCCAACGTCCCCGCGTCCTTTGGCCCAAAACTCTTCGGCATCTCCGGCCCCGTCCAACGCCCCGGCGTCTACGAGGACAACCTTGGCGTCACCCTCAAGACCCTCGTCGAAGACCACTGCAAGGGCATGATCCCCGGCAAGCAGTTCAAAGCCGCGTTCCACGGCGGGATCTCGATGGGCGTCCTGGACACCACCGAGTACGAAGCCGAGATGGACTTCGACATCGGCAAGAAGTACAACAACCTCGGTCTGGGCACCGCCTGCGCCACCATCATCCCCCACGACGTCTCCATGGTCGCGATGGCCCGCAACTGCGCCCGCTTCTACAGCCACGAATCCTGCGGCCAGTGCACCCCCTGCCGCGAGGGCGGCAACTGGCTGTACAAGATGCTTACCCGCATCGAAGCCGGCGACGGCACGATGAAAGACCTCGATCTGCTCCTCGAGATCGCCAGCAGCATGGGCTCGATGCCCGGCACGACCATCTGCGGTTTGGCCGATGGCGCCAACTGGGCCGTGTGAACGATCGTGAACAAGTTCTGGTCCGAGTTTGAGGATGCGGTGAGTAAGGAACGGTTTGTGTCGCTGGCGCAGCTGGGAGCGTAGCTGCCCGGGCATGACAAAAGGCGTAAAAACCAATGGCCGACCGATTCGAATTACTCTCCACGGGATTCATGCTAGGAAGGTTCCGTGATCTCAATGAATACAGGGGGGCGGTCATCGCATCGAAGGACAAGCTGTTTTTTGTCTTTGATGAGGACCGAGGAGCCAACAGGGCAATTGCAGAGTTTCAACGATCTGTTTCAGCTCAGCCATTACTCAATACGGACACTTCAGCCGAGTCGTCTCGCAAAGTGATACATACGGAATACGATCAATTAGCGGCTGAGATTACGCAAGACGAGTCTTGGCCGGTTGGGTTCTATGCCGACCGCGTCATCATCATCCCTAAGGAAAATATCGTTAATTTCAAGTGGTCCCGGCTGATTGGCTTGAAGATATTTGTGGCTGATGCGGCTTACATTTGCAGAATCGGGATGTTTGGATTCGGCAAGGCAAAAGACAAACTCCGTCGGCTAGGCTGGCCCATACCGCAGTAATGTACGTCGGCGGGTGGGATTCCCGGGAACGAATAGTTCTTGATGGGTTTGCTGTGATTTGTTCCGTAGACAGCGGCCACCCAGATCGGAGAAATCCAATTGTGATGATCGGTAGGACAGGCATTCCTGCCTGTCAATTCGGCGCAGCCGAGAACATCAATCTATTTGGCCTGCGGCCAATCGACAGGCAGGAATGCCTGTCCTACCGATTGGGGTGACACGCTTGTCTCTAATCCCGTCGATCCCGCACATGCTGCGATCCCGTCAAAAACTACTGCGACATACTCGCCTGCACCTCGGCCAATCCATCCCAATCAAAAATGACGTGGATGGCGTTGGGGTTGCAGCAGAGGGGGCAGCCTTGGTCTCTGCCGGCGGCTGGATAATTTGGGCGGCGATTTGTATGGGGGGAATGTGTACACGGGTTTAGACGTCCAAGCGGTGATTCGTTTCACTGTAGGGCGGGACACACGCCGTGCATGAAAGGGGCGGGCCTGGGGGAGGTGGGGTGGCGTGATGCTTTGTCCGCCTTGCGGAGATGGGCAGTTGCACGGAGTGGGCGCGCAAAGATCGTGATTGGGCCTTTTGTGGTGGGGTGTCGATCGGTTGCATGTATCAGGCGCACATGGTTCGACTCCGCGTTTGCCCTTCGGGCAAGCAGTGGGCATGGGAGGTTTGCGAAGATGAGAGCGCGCTGATTGCGCGCGAGGGGGGATTTGATGCTTGGACAATGAAAGTGTGTGATGAAAACGTTCTGAGTCACATCGCAGAGCTTGGCGTCAGTACTCGCGGCGCTGGCGGGCGGGGGAGATGTTCATGACTTTTCGGTACTTGGCGACGGTGCGGCGTGCGATGTCGATGCCTTGCTCTTTCATGGCGGCGACCAGTTCGTCGTCGGTCATCGGTTTTTTCTTGTCTTCCTCGTCGATGACCTCTTTGAGCTTGGCCTGGACGGCGCCCCAGGCCATAGACTCGCCGTCGGAGGACTCGGTCCCGCCGGAGAAAAACATGCGCAAGGGGAGAATGCCGCGGGGGGTCTGCAGGTACTTTTCGCTGACGGCCCTTGAGACGGTGGCGACGTGGATGCCGAGTTGGTCGGCGACGGTGGTCATGGGCAGGGGCTTGAGGGCCTGAGCACCCTGGTCGAAGAAGTCGCGCTGGGCCTGGACGACGACGCCGATGACGCGGAGCAGGGTGTTGTTGCGTTGGTTGATCGCGTCGATGAGCCAGCGGGCACTGGAGAGGTTCTTGTTGACGAAGTCGCGGGTTTTCTTGTCGGCGTCTTTGTCTTTGGCCAGGTCCTGGTAGTCGCGGGAGATGGTCAGGCTGGGGAGCCGGCCGTGGGTGAGGGTGGCG
>JAHQVV010000136.1 GCA_019634195.1 Phycisphaeraceae bacterium
CCTCCCGTAGAGGAATTATCCGTTGGCACCCCGCGCTTGTGCTCGCGCTGTCTGGTTTACTTCTCGCCGGCTGCCAGTCCACACCCGATCCCCAGCCGGACATCCCCCTGCCGGGCTTTGCCGATGAGGGCCCGGCCAAGCCCAAGGGTGTCTACGCGGTGATCCGTCGGGCGGACGTGCCGCTGGAGGAATCAACGGACGAAGCGTGGTCGATTATCAACGAACAGGTCGTGCCGCCGGTGACGCGCGGCACCTGGCGCGGCAACGGCCTGCGCATCGGCCTGCTCAAGCGTGACCAGCTGGACAAGTACTCCGAGGCGATGCCCCAGCCCGTCGCGTTCAGCCGGCAGCTGATCAACAAGAGCGTGTACCCGGTGCCGATCGTTCAGACGCCGAGGCTGCGCAGCGACCTGCGTTTTGAGGTCGACCTGACCCGGCCGCCTCGGCCCAGGCTTGTCGAGACGGTCAAGGGCGGCGAGGGCAGCACGCTCCGCCTGCTCGCCCGGATCGAGACCCGGCCGGACGGCCAGCACACGCTGGTGCTGACGCCGCAGCACCACATCCCTTCACCGCTAAACCTGATCCCGCGCGACCCGCTGGAGAAAGAAATGGACGGGCGGGTCTACGAGCCGCTGTCACTCCGCGTGACGCTGGGCAAAGACCAGATCGCGGTAGTGGGCCTGCACTGGCCCTGGCCGATGGGCGAGGCCATCGAAGATGAAGACCCCAGCGAGCCGTCCGAGCCCAACCGCGTGACGCTGCAGACATCGACGGCCATCCTCGCCGCAGACCCGGGCGACCCGGCGGCGCCACCAGTCCACCTCCGACCGGCCAACGATGACGAGGATGAGAAGGACCCAAGCGGTAAGACGCCGAGCAACCCGGCCACCGACGACGCGCAACCGCCCAAGCCGCGCTACGAGCGCATCGCTCCGCCGCTGCCGACGAGTTTTGGCAGCACACTCTTGACCGGCACCCGCATCCGCCAGCCCGTGCGGACGGTGCTGCTGATCACGATCGAGGAGCCGGATGCGGAGCTGCCCGCGTTGCCGGTGGAGTGAGTTACTAGAGCGGATTGCAAAAGTCTTTTGGGAGGGCGAGGCTCCTGCCGAGCCGCAAACGCTCTTTAGCGCGCGGCTCGGCAGGAGCCTCGCCCTCCCACAAAGCTTGAATCCGTATGGCAAGATTTAGGCTTTGCAGCAGCCTGCTAGAGATTCGCGTTTGACGCAATGGTCCGAGCACGAAGCGTGAGCGAGTAACCCGAATCACCTACGACCATGGTCACTCGCTCACGCTTCGTGCTCGGATCAATCACCACCCGGTGGATTGGGCCCGGATTCCCCGCCCTGGTCGCCGCCGCCCTTGCGTTTGCGGCGTCGGCGTCGGCGCTTCTTCTTCGGCTTGTCGCCGGCGGCGTTGTCGCCACCGCCTTGCGCCGCGTTGTTGTCGTAGCCCTTGCTGGGAACGTTCGCGCTGTTGTCGCCCTCTTTGGACTCGACTTCCTTGTCGGTCAACGGCTTGCCGGGCTTGGGCCTGCGGGGCTTGGTGCCGCGATCGCCCCGCTGATCACCGCGGTTGCCGCCTTGGTCTTGTCCGCCGTGCTTCTGGTCACGCGGCCCGCCCTTGCGCTGGCGGCTGTCCTGGCGCGGTCGGCCGGGGTTCTTCGCCGCTTCGACCGGATCGCCGTGCTCCTCGCGCCAGGCCTTGACCTCGTCCTTGTCCAGGACACGCAGGTCCTCAACCGGGTACGCCGCGGGCGGCTGGACGCCGACCTTGACGAGCGCGAGCTGCGTGAGGATCTGCGTGCTGAGCACGATGCCGACGCCGTCGATCGTCTCGACCAGCGACTTGCGGTGCGGCAGTTGTTTCTTGAGCTCGCTATAGGTCTGGTCCTCGTACCGCAGGCAGCACATGAGCCGGCCGCATCGCCCGCTGATCTTCTGCGGGTCCAGCGTGTTCTTCTGCACCTTCGCCGAGCGCATCGATACGGGCTTAAGCACCTTGAGGAACTGCCGACAGCAGCAGTGCTGACCACACTTCTCGTAGTCGGCAACGAGGCGTGCCTCTTCGCGATCGGTGACATGGACCATCTCGATCCGCGTGTGCAGCTCGGCCGCGAGCTTGCGGACCAGCTCGCGGAAGTCCACCCGGTTCTCGGCCAGGAAGTAGAACGCGATCTGCTCGTCGCCGAGGATCGACTCGACCTCGACCAGCTTCATGTCCAGCTTCAGCTCGTTGATGAGCGACTTGCACAGCCGGACGAGGTCAGGCCGACGGCCCTCGAGCTTGGCGTTCTCGTTGAGGTCATCGATCGTCGCGACACGCAGGACCCGGCCCTGGTTGGTGAACGGGAACTGCTTGCCGCCGGATTTCTCGATGTAGTCGCGCATCTGGTCGCGCGAGACGCTCTTGCCGCAGCCGCTGTTGCCGCAGGTGGTCGTGAGCATCTCGACGACCTCCGTGCCGCGCGGCGTGACGGCCACGAGCTTGGACCCGCAGCCGGGCGTCGCGTCGCCGGAATAGGGCAGCTCCGCGATCTTGCGCTGGTAACCGTAACGAACAACAATGGTCTTCGGCGGCTCGAGAGCTTCATAGATCTTGCGATCTTCCTCGTCGAGCATCACCGGCAGGGGGACAATAGTTCCGGGCATGGCATGATTCTACTTGATTCGGGGTCTACCGACTCCGCCCCGCGTCACGGATCGCCTTGAGCTCGGCGAGCAATGTTTCCACTACGGCGGGCTCATCCAACCAGCGGTTCGTGGACTCCTTCGGGTCGTCGGCGAGATTGTAGAGCTGGCCCTGCGGCCCATCGGGCTTAGGCGCGACGCGTCCGGGCTTGCTGAAGCCGCCTGAGCCGAGGTTGCCTTCGATGAGTTTCCAGTCGCCTTTGCGGAGGGCGAGGGTGCCGTTGAGGGAGTGGTGCACAACGGATTCTCGGATCGGCGTATCGTTGCCTTGAAGCAAGCCGAGCATGCTGAAGCTGTCCTCTGCCTGATTGTGCTCAAGCTCCATGGCGTGCAGATCGGCGAACGTCGCGTACCAATCCGTCAGACAGACGACTTGGTTGGTCGTCGTGCCAGGCCTGACAACACCAGGCCAGCGCACGATGTGTGGCACACGGTGGCCGGCCTCCCAAATATCCGCCTTGAGCCCGCGCCAAGGCGCATTAGGCACGTGACCAAATTCCTTGGTCACGCTATGCGTCGGCCCCGAGCCCTTCTTCCCGCTGCGCGCGGGCGACCCGTTATCGCTCGTGAACACAACGATCGTGTTGTCCGCGAGGCCGGCATCCTCAAGCGCCCCTATGACCCGGCCAACGACCCCATCAACCTGCGCAACAAAGTCGCCGTACCGACCCGCGCCACTCTTACCTTGGTACGGCTCGTCCGGCACGATCGGCGTGTGCGGGATGTTCAACGGCATGTACAAAAAGAACGGCTCGCCCCGCTGCTCCCTGCTAAGGATGTACTCGATCGCACGCTCGGTAATCTCCGGCTGCACCAACTGCAGGTCCCAGCCCGGCGCCATCGGCCCCGGCCGGCCGTACATACTCCCGGGCTTGGCTTCGGTCGGCTGCTCGGCCAGCCGGTTGTCCTCGAAAAACGTGTAAGGCGGGAAGTTAGGCACGTCATCGCCAAAGTACCGATCAAAGCCGTGATCTAATGGCCCGCCAGGGATCGCCCGCGTGAAATCGATGCGTTCAACGATCGCCTTGAGCCGCTCGCCACGGGTGTGGCCAAACCTTGTTTTGACCGGCCTGCCCTGCGCATCCTCCCAAGCCCAGCCCAGGTGCCACTTGCCCATGCAGGCCGTCGCGTACTGCGCGGGAGTCGCACGCAGCATCTCCGGCAGCGTGGTGCGATTATCCTCGATCAGCGGCGGGTCCCAGAACCAAACGATGCCTCTCGCCAGCCGGCTGCGCCAGGGGTAACGCCCGGTCAAGAAGCCGTAACGCGTCGGCGTGCACACCGACGAGGGCGTATGCGCATCGGTAAAACGCATACCCTGCTTGGCGAGCTTGTCGATGTTCGGCGTCGGGACCTTGGAGTCGGCGTTGTAGCACCGCGCATCGCCGTAGCCCATGTCGTCAGCGAGGATGAACACGATATTCGGCCCAAGCGCCCGCCGCTCGGCCCAAGCGGGCATGGCGATCGAAGCAAACATCAAGCCAGCGCATAGGAAAAGAACCGATAACCGCATAGAGAAACCCCGTGTTTAGAGAAACCCCGTGTTTTAAGACGCCGACCCGCCGCCGAGCGCGACGCTGTCGGGCACGCCTAAATTGGCGTAGATTTCGCGCGTCGCCCCAGACTGGTTGAGCGTGTAGAAGTGGATGCCCGCGACCTTGTTGTCCAGCAGGTCCCGGCACTGCTCGGTCGCCCAGTGCACGCCGACGCGTTTAACCGCGTCTTCATCACCCCCGCAGCGGTCGATCGCACGCAGCAGCTTGGCCGGGTAACGTGCGCCCGCGGCGAGCTCGGCCATGCGCTTCATGCCCTTGGCCGAGGTGATCGGCATGATCCCCGCGATGATCGGGATCGTGATCCCCGCCAGCCCGCACCGCTCGCGGAAGTCGTAGAAGTCGTCGTTGTTGAAGAACAGCTGTGTGACGATGTAGTCCGCCCCCGCGTCGCACTTGGCCTTGAGGTAGTCCATCTCTTTGAGGCGGTTGGGCGTCCCCGGGTGGCCCTCCGGGAAACCCGCGATACCGACGCCGAATCCACGGCTGTCCGAGTGCGGGAACTGACGGATGTACTTCACCAGGTCGGCCGCCTGCTGGAACGCGTCGGCGGCCTTGTTGTAGTTCTCCAGATCGCGCGGCGGGTCGCCCCCCAGCGCCAGGATGTTCTCCACCCCTTCGTCCGCGTACCGCTGCAGAATGTCCTGGATGTCCTGCTCGCTGTGGCACACGCACGTCAGGTGCGGCACCGTCGTGACGCCGAGCTCGTTGCGCACCCGGATGACCAGGTCGTGCGTCCGCTGGCGGGTCGTGCCGCCGGCCCCGTAGGTCACGGACACGAACGAGGGCTTGAGCGTCTTGAGCTCCCCGATCGTCGCGTACAGCGACTCCGCCGCCGCCTCGGACTTGGGCGGGAAGAACTCGAAAGAGAAGGTCGTCGTGTGCTTGTCGAAAACGTCTTGGATGTGCATCCAGGGACCTCTATCCTTTTATCCGGATGATCGGATCATATCAACCTACGCCCCACGCTTCAAGCGGTCTCAGGCAGGAATGTCGGCACAAAGACGCCCGTCACCGTCGGTTTTTCCGCCGAGCCCGCCTCCGGTCGGCACTGGGCGACGTGTGTCTCGCAGTTGCGGGCCCCCCAGCGGTACAACTGGCGCACCACGCCGGGCCGATCGGCGGGCGTAACGACGAGCATCGTCTGCCCCGGGTGCTGGCCGAGCTGCGCGGCGAGCAACGCGATCATCGCCGATTCGTCTCCCGCCAGGCCGGGCCCAATGATCCGGCATGCCGGGTGATCGATCGCCGCGAGGTAGCCGCAGGGCACGCCGGCCTGGTCATCAACAACAAGCGTGTGCCAGGCGCCGCCTGCGTTGGCGATGAAGTAGGACAAGTCATCGGGACGTTCGATGCCCAAGTGCTGCATCTCCAAATCGATCAGTGCCGGTACGTCGCGCTGCATCGCCGGACGGACGCGCTGTCGCGCGGCCCGCGCCGTCTCGGCATTGATCTCGGGCTCAGACGCCGGCACATCGACCAGCATGTCCTGGAAGAACGCGTAGGGCACAAAGCCCGCGCGTGAGTAGAGCGAATACGAGTCGAGATTCATCGCGCTGGACACCAGCCGGGTCGGCAGGCCCAGCCGGTCGGCCTGATCGGTCACCGCCTGCACCAGCCGGCGCGCGACGCCCTGACCGAAATAGTCCGCATCAACATTCAGGATACCCAGCGAGGTATGCGTCTTGCGCGGGTGCACAAAGCACGAGCCGGCGAGCGCGCCGGCCTGCACATCCTCAACAACCAGACATCGCCCGGGGTCAAGTGCCTCATACGTGTCCACGAACAAACGCACATCGGACGGCGTGCAGCTAAAGACTTCGTAGCCCAGCTTCGTGCGATACCACGCATTGGTCGAGCGGTGTATCAGCTCGGCTAGGCGATCGGCATCGCGCGGCTCGGCGGTACGGAGGATCAAGTCATCGGCCATCGCCGTAGCATATCGCAACGGTATGATGATGTGATGCCAACCCGCGCCCCCTACCGACTCGTTATGGCCTGCTTCACGCTGTTCGCAACGCTTGCCTCAGCCACAGGCCAAGCCGCGGCGCAGGCAACGGGCACACCTAGAGTTGGCGACCGGCCCGTCGTCGCACGGGTCTACATCCTCTCGGGCCAGTCGAACATGGCCGGCTCGGGCCAGGCGAAAGAACTTAGTCGCGATTGGTTGCGGCCGATCAAGGGCGCGTTCATCTACCGGGCCAGCGACTTCGAGGCGATGGACCCCGGCAAGCTCGCGGCCCAGAAGAAACGCTTCGGCCCTGAGATCGGCTTCGCCCACTATCTAGTGAACAATCACCCCGAGAAGCGGCACGCCTTCATCGTCAAGTTCGCGCTTAGCGGGCAGCCCCTCGACGCCGGCTGGACCAAGCCGACAGCCAACGGCGGCGGCTGGGTCGGCCCCGAGCCCGGCCCCAACCGCACGACGTTCTACCCCGGCACCTCGCCCAAGGACCCCAACATCGGCCTGCACTATCAACGCCTGCACAAACAAGTCGCCGACGCGATGAAAAGCCTTAAGGACAAGGGCTACACCCCGCAGATCCAAGGCATCGTCTGGATGCAGGGCGAAGCGGACGCCAAGCACGAGACCTCGGCCGGGCGATACGATCGCTCGCTGTCGCTGCTGAAGTCACGGCTCGAAGAAGACTTCGCCGGCGGTAAAGACGTGCCCTTTGTGTTCGGTCAGGTCCTCCCACACGAGCCGGGCCTGCCGCGTTTTACCGCGCGGGGCCTGATCCGCCAGCGCATGGCCGACGCGGACTGGAACTCGGGCACCAAGCACGCGATCGATAACGTCTGGATGGTGCCGACAGAGGGGATGGAACTACTCAAAGACACCGTGCATTACAGCACAAAAGGCCAGCTCGGGCTGGGCCAGGCCTTCGGCGCAAAGATGCTCGAAGCGCACCGCTGGTCGGAGAAGCACGCGGAAGACAACGAGTAAAAAATAGCCCCCACCGCGAGGTGGGGGTTGTAAGACGAGTTGCGTTGTCATGGATCGAACCCCCATCTCGCGATAGGGGTTATTGATCCGTCATCGTTACTACGGCCGAAGCGTCGCGATGGACTCGCGCGCTTCCAGGCCCGCCTCGGGCTCGTGCCAGAACATCACTTCTTCTTCGCCCAGGTGCCAGGACAGCGCCGCCTCCCGGCCGTCGTGCAGCGTCGGGAAACTGATCAAGCCGCGCTCAAAGTCCAAGAGGTCCACGCCCACCAGGTCCAGCTCACGCACCAAGTCACGCAGCCGGCCCATGCTCCGTCGGTACTCGGCTTCGTAGACGCTCTGCTCGCCGCCGTGCAGCCCCATCTCGATCCGCTCCATCGTGCGCCTGCACAAGACGATCTGCTCGTGCAGGTCCACGATGTCCGTCACCACGCGGTTGACAAAAGGCAGCGCCCGGTTGGCTTCTTCAACACAAAAGGTCCGGCGGGCGGGTGGTGTCTTGGTCGTGGTCTTGGTCGTGGTCTGCATGGCTAGTTCCTTGTCAGCAAAAATCGTCTGGCAAGAAACCTATCGACAGGCCAAGGCAATGAGTTGCCGACCTTGTGCCGAAGAGCGCGGGTTTTAATACAACGACGCCACCTGATCGGACCTGAACGCGGTACGACCGCGCCAGACCGGCGCGATACAACCCGCAAGGTTTGCCCATGGCTACGCAAGCAGGTCTTGAGCGTCGCCCTCGGCCCCCAACATCTTGTGGATGCCGAGCCGCAGATCCAGCATCAGCGAGAAGAGCAGCGGCACGACGATCAAGGTAAACAGGGTCGACACGACCAAACCCCCAACAACCACACTGCCCAGGCCCCGATAAAGTTCTGAGCCGGACCCGGGCATCAAAACGAGCGGCAGCATCCCGGCCACGCTCGTCGCCGTGGTCATGAAAATCGGGCGGATCCGTGTGCGGACCGAGGCGCGGATCGCCTCGCGCGGCGCCATCTTGCCGGTCTCATCGCCCTCGCCTTCACCGAGCCCGCGCATGAAGTTCAGCGCCTGGTGCACGAGCAGGATCGCGTTGTTCACGACCACGCCGATGAGGATGACAAACCCGAGCATCGTGAGCGTATCGAGTTGCTGGTCGGGGTTTTGCATACGCACGAGCGCTAGCCCGATGAACCCGCCAACCGCTGCCAGCGGGACGCTGAACATGATGACCAGCGGGTAGAGGAAGCTCTCGAACAGCGCGGCCATCAAGAGGAACGTCACGAGCAGCGCGATGAACAGCCGGCTGGTGCCCAGGCTCATGAGTGATTCAAAGTTCCAGCCCGTCCATTTGCCAAGCATCGCGGTCTTGACGTCCTGCAGCTTGCTGGCCGAGCCGGCGTAGTTGACCTCAAGCGTATCGGGGATCATGCCCTGCGCATCGAGCTCCGCCTCGATCGCGCGCAGTTCCTGCTCCGCCAGCTCAAGCGGCACGTTGTCCGGCGGGCTGACCGCGAGCGTCACCGCCCGCCGCTCCTCGATCCGCTGGATCGACTGCGGCGAGTCCGCCCGTCGCTTCGTCGCGATCGTCGACAGAGGCACCGTGCCGACCCGCCCATCCGGCAGCTGATAAGCCAGCGGCAGCGCGAAGAGCTCCTCGGGCGTGTAGGTCAGGCCGTCCTTGCTCTTGGCGAGGATATCGATCGAGTTGCCACCGTCGCGGAAATCACCCACGATGATGCCGTCGACCATCGCCTCGACCGCCCGGCCAAGCGACGCAACATCCACACCCAGCTCCGCCGCTTTGACCCGGTCGATCTCGATCTGGAACTCGCGTGCGGGCAGGGCAAAGTTGCCCGGCGTCGGCTGGACGTTCATCGGGCCGTACGCCGCGATATACCGCTGAAACAGCATCGAGGAAGCGTTGCGCACCTCTTCAATGCTGTCGCCGGACACCTCGACCTCGATCGCACGCGAGCCGGAGGCGCCTCGGCCGAAGAGCGACTGCTGGGCCGCAAAGCCAAATGCCCCCGGTATCGAGCTAGACGCCGACGACAGCAGATCGCCCAGCGGTGCAACATTCTCTTTGTCAAGACTCGTCGCACCGTTGAACATGCTGCCGTTAAACGACACGATGAAGTAGTTGTTCACCGGCGGGATGTTCTCAACCTGCTTCACCTGCATGGTCTTGAAATCGAAGCTCATAACAGGCGGTAAACCTTCGAGTTGATCATCATTCTCCGCCTCCCAGTACGGCCGGATCGTCGACTCGACGATCTTGGCGATCTCTTCATCGGTCTGGATGTTGTAGCCCGGCGGGTTGAGGATGATGCCGAACACCAGGTTCTTGTTGCCGCGCGGCAGGTAGTCCGTCGACGGCATCAGCAGGTAGGCCCCGCCCAGCGCCGCGAGCGTGAACAACCCGACGATCGAGACCCGGCCCAGAACCGCCAGCGGGTTGCGAGCGCTCAACAGGTAGATCAACTGCGCAAAGCCCCGGCCTAAAACCGCGAACAGCCGCGCGGGGTTGATCGCCTCGAACCGGCTGGCCGTCTCGTGCCGTTCGCGCAGCAACCGCGCCCCGGCCGACGGGATGACCGTGATCGCGACGATCAGCGACAGCGTCACCGCCCCGCAGATCGCCAGCGCGATGTCGCGGAAAAGCTGCCCCGCCTCTTCCTGGATAAAGAGCACCGGCAGGAAGACGGCGAGCGTCGTGAGCGTCGAGGCCAACACCGCGCCCCAGACTTCCCGCCCCGCGTCGTAGGCGGCCCGTGCCCGCTTCTTGCCCATCGCCAGGTGCCGGTCGATGTTCTCTAAGACCACGATCGCGTTGTCCACGACCATGCCCACCGCGAACGCCAGGCCCGCCAGGGAGATCACGTTCAGGTTCCGCCCCGCGCCGTACATGACGACGAACGTGCCGATGACCGAGATCGGGATCGCCAACGCGATGATCAGCGTCGGCCGAGCGATGTACAGCACCACCAGCCCCGTAAGCATGAGCAGGCCCGTCGATGTCCATCACAGCGCCTGATCGCGCGGCAGCAGCAACACACCGAGCATCAGCACGACCAGTACCGGCGTCGCGACCAACACCAGCAGCGGCCGACGCCCCAGTTCAAGGAACAGCAGCAGCGCGATCACCGCGAGCACCCCGCCGATGATCAGGTTGCTCTGGACCAGCGACAGCGCGTCTTCGATGTAGCCCGTCTCGTCGTAGACCTGCCGCAGCTTGATCTCGGGGTCGCCGTCAAGGTTGCGCTCCAGCTCGAGCTTGGCGCCCACCGAGGCGAGCATGCCTTCCTCCTCGTCCGTGCCGTTGATCTTGTCGATCGCGACTTTCAGGTTGCCCATCACCTCCATGATGTTGCTGCCCGGCTGGCGGTAGACCGGCATCGCGATCGCTAGCTCACCCCGCGAGCGCACGAACGAGCGGCGCTTCGAGAACGCCAGGTCCACCTCTGCGATATCACGGATGCGGATCGGCCCGCCCGCCTCGTCGTAGGCCACGATCGTCTCCCGGATCGCCTCGAGGTTGTCGTACTGCCCCATCACGCGGATGCGCGGGTCGTACCGCCCTTCCTGGAGGTTGCCCGCCGAGACGTTGACGTTCTCCTGGCGCAGCGCCTCGCCAAGCTGTGTGAAGGTGATCTTGCGCTGCGCCACCTTCTCGGGGTCGAACTGGATGTGCACCTCGCGCTCGCGCCCGCCGTACACCCGTGCTTCGCTCACGCCCTCGGCCCGCTCGAGCATCGGCTTGATCCGGTCCTCCGCCAGGTCGCCGAGCGTCTGCACATCAAAGCCCGGCATGTCACTCGTGAGCAGCAGCCACGCGATCGGGCTGCCCGGCCCCGCTTCGCCATCTGTGATCACCGGCTCGTCCGCGTCGTCCGGGTAGTCCGGCACCTCACGCAGCGCGTCACTCACCTCGACGCGGGCCGTCTGGAGCTCCTTGCCGACCTTGAACTCCAGCTCGATCTCCGCCTTGCCCTGCGTCGCCGTCGCCGTCATCTTCACCAGGCCGGAGATGTTCTTTAAGACATCCTCCTGGTCCTCGATGATCTCCCGCTCGACCTCTTCCGGGCTCTTGCCGGTCCAGTCGGTGCTAACGGTAATAATCGTCGGGTCGACGTTCGGCGTGAGCTGTACGGGGATCGACACAACCGCGAGCACACCAAACAGCAGCAGCAGGATCACGCCCACCGCCACCTTCACCGGGTTATCAATCGCAAAACGGATCGGGTCCATCAGAAAAACTCAACTCATTTATGAAACGCCTCGGCTTGCTGCGCCGACGCTGGAAAACAATTACCGCGGTGCGCCTTCGCCGCCCGCCTCCCCGCCGTTCATCACGATGACCGGGCGCGTCGGCCAGAGACGCTCGGCGCCCTCGACCACGACATCCATCCCCGGCATGAGGTTTACGCCCTCCAACTTCGGCTTGGGCTCGATCGCGAACTTGCCGTCCACCCCGAAGAGCACGTCCACATCCATGGGCAGGCCCTGAGGCATGGAACCCGGCGCCGACGCGGGCATCACCAGCGACATCCAGACCCGCGGGCCGGTGTCGGCGTACTGCACCGCGTCGCGTGGCACGACCAGGTACTCTTTCTCCGCGCGGACCGGGACACGCGCGGTCACGCTCATGCCCACCTTTAAGAGCCCACCCCGGTCATCGACCCGGACCTTGACCGGGTAGGTCCGAGCGGCGTTGGAGCCGTCCGGGTTGATCGCGACAACTTTGCCCGTGATCGTCAGCCCCAGCGGCACGATTTCCAGTTCGATCTCGGTCCCCTTGGGCACCTGCGTGATGATCTGCTCGGGCACATCGATCACCGCGTCGATCTTGCCATTCGAGACGACCTCAACGACGGGCGAGCCGGGGTCCAGCCACTGGCCCTTCTCCGTCAGCTTGGCGGAGACAACGCCATCAAACGGCGCGATGATCTCGACGCGTTTACTGGTTTCCTCCGCCCGATTCAGCGCCGCCTTGAACGCCAACACACTCGCGGCATCCGACTCCGCCTCGGCCCGTGCGTCATCGACCGCCTGCGGGTCGGTCGCGTTCCGGCTGGCCAGGTCCTCAAGCAGTTTCAGCTCACGAGCGGACTGCCGGGCCGTCGCCTCCGCCGCAGCAAGGTCGGCCCTGGCCTGCTCCACCGCGAGCGACGACCACACCGGGTCCACCCGCGCAATCACCGTCTCGCCGCCGACAACCCCCCGCCCGGCAGGCGCCAACAACTCGGTGACACGCCCCTCGATCTCAGACGCGACGGTGGACCGCTTGACTTCCAACAGCCGCCCCACCACGATGACACGCTCCTGCATCGTCGCCGTCGCGACCTGCGCGATCTTCACACTCGTCGGCGGCGTGGGGTCCCCCCCAGGCGGCTTCTGTGCCAACTCGGCCAGCGTCTGATCGTGCTGCTGACGCACGGCCTTCTCGCCCTGGTACATCGTGTACAGCAACGCACACAAGCCAATCAGGCCGATGAAAACCACCCCGCCGAGCACACCCCATACCCAGGCCAACCCGCCCGGCCCCTTAGAAGCTGTTGTCTGTTTGTTCGGCTGGTTCATGATCATACGACTCGGTGTTTCAAAAATCGGCACATTTTTTCGTACAACGTACGGCCCGGGTGGTACACTGTACGAACGGCATCCCGGATGTCAAACCCGCCCACCCATTTTTGTAGATTTTCAATCCATCATGGTCCCGAACACGAGCCCCAAGAGAAAAGACGCCAGCCTTGCCCGGCAGTGGAAAGAGCTGGACCGAGATGGCCGGCGATGCCTGATCGTCAGGGTCGCGTTCGACATGCTCCAGGACGACGGCGAGGATGCGCTGACCATCCGCCGTATCGCCAGCAAGATCGGCGTCGGCGCGATGACGCTGTACACCTACGTCGACGGGCTAGAAGACCTGCACCGACAGATCATCGCCAAGGGCTTTGAGATCATCCACGACAACTGCTCAACCGCGTGCGACACCGGCCGGCGGCACGACGATGACTGGATACCAGGCGCCCGCGCGTACGTCCGTTTCGCCATCGACCACCCCAACCTGTACAACCTCATGTTCGCCACGCCGGTCGACCCCGACGACGAACAGTTCGAGCAGATCATGCACGGCGGGTTCGCCGGCCTGCACGAAGCTGTGCGCGAGCGCCTCGCTTCGACCGGCCTGGTCGGCAAGCCGCTAGAGACCGAAACCCGCAAAGCCGCCGGCCGTTACTGGATCGCCCTGCACGGCCTAGCCACCCTCGTCATCGCCGGCCGCATGCAGATCCTCCACGGCAAACTCGACGATGTCCTACAGCACCTCGTTGACGCGGTCGCGCCGACCAAAGGCTGACCTACGCACTACCGCGAGATCCAACCGATCGGTCCGCCCTTGCCGACCTGCGCGCGGTAATCATCGACACGCGATTGCATCTGCTCGACAACCTCGGGGTGTTCATTGACGACGTTGCGGGTCTGCTTCGGATCGTTGA
>JAHQVV010000137.1 GCA_019634195.1 Phycisphaeraceae bacterium
CGGCATCATCATCGGGCTCATCACCGAGTACTACACCGGTGGCAAGCCCGTCCGCGATATCGCACACTCGTCTGAAACCGGCGTCGCGACCGTCATGATCAATGGTTTGGCCGTCGGCTTGGAATCCGTCGCGGTGCCGCTGCTCACCATCGCGGGCATCATCCTTGTCTCCCACCACTTCGCAGAGCTCTATGGTGTCGGCATCGCCGCGGTTGGCATGTTGGCGACGGTGGGCATCACCATGGCGATCGATGCCTACGGCCCTGTCGCGGACAACGCCGGCGGCATCGCGCAGATGGCCGAGATGCCCGAGGAGACACGTACGATCACCGACGGCCTGGATGCGGTCGGCAACACCACCGCCGCGATCGGCAAAGGCTTTGCCATCGGCGCTGCTGGCTTGGCGGCGCTGACGATGATCGCCGCGTTTATTCAGGTCGCCAACCAACACTTCCCTGTTGCGATGGACCTGTCGATCGATAACCCCGCGGTGCTGGTGGGGATCTTCCTCGGCGGCTTGTTCCCGTTCCTCTCTGGATCGGTCACGATGAAAGCCGTGGGCTCGGCGGCCAACGAGATGATCACCGAGATCCGCCGGCAGTTCAAAGAGATCCCCGGCCTGCTTGAAGGCAAAGCCGAGCCGGATACCAAGCGGTGCGTGGATATCGCGACCAAGGCGGCGCTCAAGAAGATGATCCTGCCCGCGGCGCTGGCTGTCGGTGCCCCGGTGATTGTTGGCTTTGTGCTCGGCGCGGAAACGCTCGGCGGCCTGCTCGTCGGCGCGCTGTTGTGCTGCGTCGTGCTCGCGTTGTTTATGTCCAACGCCGGTGGCGCCTGGGACAACGCCAAGAAGTACGTCGAGGAAGGCCACTGCGGCGGTAAGGGCTCGGATGGTCACGACGCCACCGTTGTCGGCGACACCGTTGGCGACCCGCTCAAGGATACTTCCGGCCCATCGATGAACATCTTCATCAATGTCATGGCGATCGTCGCCCTGGTCATCGCCCCGATGCTGCCCAAGGGCCCGGCCTGGGACCCCGGTGCCGTGATCGAAGAAGCCGACAGTCACGGCCACGCGATGATAGAAATTGACGATAACGCTCAGGCGACAATCCTGCTGGACTGATTCTCCAAGCGATCTACCGGGGCCTCGTGGTACGATCCCACTCTCATAAGTGTGGATCGAACGATGACAACAACACCTACCGACACGCAAGCACTGTCCCTGCCCCTTTCCCGCGCTGCCAAGCACGCCGACGAGCAGCCGATCAGCGAGCTGATCAAGATGGCGCTGGACGACCCGGCGTTGATCTCGCTGGCGGCTGGGCTGGTCGATTTCGAGACGCTGCCCGGCCAGAGCGTTGCGCCCATCATCCGGGACATCCTCGCCGACCCGGCCGGTGCGAAGGCCGCGCTGCAGTACGGCACGACCGAGGGCTTCGCGGTCTTCCGTCAACAACTCTACGATCACCTCTGCGCGCTCGACGATGCGCAGACCGACGTCTACCCCGGCAGCGCGGACGACGTTGTCGTCACGACGGGCAGCCAGCAGCTCCTGAACATCCTCGCCGAGGTGTTGCTCGACGCGGACGACATCGTGATCGCCGGCTGGCCGAGCTACTTCGTGTATACCTCGACGCTTACGGCTTACGGCGCAACGATCCGCTCGGTGGATCTTGATGAGCACGGCATGGTGCCGGAGAAGCTCGACCGCCTGCTCGCGGGCCTGTCGGCGGCGGGGCAGCTGCACCGCGTCAAGTTCCTCTATGTCGTCAGCTACCACCAGAACCCGACGGGGATCACGCTCTCTGCCGAGCGCCGCCAACAGCTGCTCGACATCGTCAAGCACTACTCGGCCAAGGCCGGCCACCGCATCGTGCTGGTCGAGGATGCGGCGTACCGCGAGCTGACGTACCAAGGCGAGGCACCGCCGTCGATCAAGTCGATGGATGACAACAACCAGTACGTCGCGCTGTGTCAGACATTCTCCAAGCCTTTTGCACCGGGGCTGAAGACGGGCTACGGCCTGCTGCCCAGCGACCTGGTCGAGGCGGTCAAGCTCAGCAAAGGCGGGCGGGACTTCGGCTCGAGCAACTTCAATATGCACATCATCAGCCGCGCGATGAGCAGCGGCGCGTTCGCCCAGCACGTCGGGGTTCTGAAGCGGGCTTACGCCGCCAAGATCCAGGCGACGCTCGATGCGCTCGAAGAACACTTCACGGGCATCGATGGCGTGTCCTGGACGGACCCGACCGGCGGGCTGTATGTCTGGCTGACGCTGCCCGAGGCGGTGGACACCTCTCGGCCCGGCCCGCTGTTCGGCCACGCGATCAAGCAGGGCGTCCTCTTCGTGCCCGGCGTCTACTGCTACCCCAACGACCCGACCCGCACAGCCCCGACCAACACGATCCGCCTGGCCGTGGGCGTGCCCAACCCCAAGCAGGTCCGCGAGGGCATCGCGAGGCTGGCCCAGGCGGTTGGGCAGGTGCTTGGCTGATATCAGTGATTTGGATCGTGGTATTTGTGATTGGCACTACCCGCCGGTGCGTCTTGACACGATCCTTGGGGCATGAACAAGGCATGCTTACAAGCGGTGTGGCGTGGGGTGCGGTGGCTTGGCTTGGCGGGGCTAAGATGCTGGCGGGCCCTGCCCGAGGTCCGGCCGATGACGGGCCCCGACGCGCTGCGGGTCGGCCCGGGCCAGCGGGCGGTCATCATGCAGGGGCGTGTCGTGGTCTTCAACACCGAAAGGAAAGCCGATGGAGCTGACTCACCTCAAGACGTTTGTCGCGGTGGCCGAGGCGGGGAGCCTGACCCAGGCCGGCGAGGCGGTTCACCTGAGCCAGCCGGCGGTGAGCGCACACATCAAGGCGCTCGAAACGCAGCTGGGGGTGCGGCTGTTCCGCCGGGCCTCCCGCGGGATGGAGCTGACCCACGAGGGGGGCCAGCTGCTGCACGAAGCGCGTGAGGTCATCCGCCGCGCCGACCGGCTCGAGCGGGCCGCCCAGCGGCTGCGTGGCGACGTCGCCGGCAGGCTCCGGGTCGGCATTGTTGACACCGGGTTCGACATGCGCCTTGGCGTGGTCGCGTCGGCGGTTGGGCGTGGCTTCCCAGAACTCAAGATCGACCTGGTGAGCTCTGTGTCGGGGGTGAACACCAAGGGCGTGCTGGACCAAAAGCTCGACGCCGCCATCGTTGAAGGCGAGGTCCAGGACGATCGGCTGATGGTCCAGGCCCTGGGGCACTCGCGGGTAGGCGTGATCGTGCCCGCGGGCCTGGCTGACGAGGTCAACCACACCGGCTGGGCCCGGCTCAGCGAGTTCCCCTGGGTCTTCCAGAGCAAGCACTGCTCGTACTGCCGGCTGCTCGAAGCGGTTGGCGAGCAGCACCACGTCACGTTCCAGCCGCAGTTCCGTGCCGAAGCGGTCGGGGCCGTGCGCGACCTGGTCGCGTCGGGCGTGGGCATCTCGGTGTCGGACCTGGACGCGGCCCAGCCGTTGGTCGACGCGGGTCTTGTGTTGGTCTGGCCGCATTTTGAGTACAACATGCCCGTCAGCCTGGTCACGCACCGGGACCGTGCCGACGAGCCGATGGTCCGCGTCTTCGCCGAGCAGATGCAGCAGGCCCACCGCCGGCCCGAGCCGCGTCGGCGGGCCAAGCCGGTGACGCGGGGGCGGTGACGGGCCTTGCGGTATCATGCACGCATGCAGCAGATCAAACTCTTTGTCGGCCGGGAAGACCACACCGCGGACCTTGAAAACGAGGTGAATAGTTGGATCGCCGAGTCGGGCGTGACGATCCTGTCCGTCAAGGGCAACATCGCCCCGCAGTCGGTGCTGCCCAGCAAGCAGGGCGGCAGTTCCAACCTGGCCACCACCGGCACGCACACGCGACGCTTCGCGCCCTCGGACATCCTGGTCATCGTGACCTACGAGAAGGGCTGATCGGCGGCGCATGGGCAAAGGCCTGACAAACAAGAAGGCGTTGGATGTCACCGGCTTCGGCCGAGACCAGGAAGAGCTGCCCGAGATCGGGAGCGGCTATCTCGACCTCGTCGAGTGGTTCGGCTTTGAGCCTTGGACGGGCAACAGCGAGACTCCCGGGGGAGACCCGCGCACGCTGGAAATCGAGCTCGGCTCGGGCAAGGGCACCTTCCTCGCGCAGGAAGCGCCGCTGCACCCCGACACGCTCTTCATCGGCATCGAGTGGGCCAGCCAGTTCTACCGCTACGCGGGCGATCGGATGCGTCGGCTGAATATGGCCAACGTGCGGATGCTCCACGCCGATGGCACGGTCTTTATCCGCAACTTCGTCGCCGACCAGACCGTCAGCCGGCTGCACTGGTACTTCCCCGACCCTTGGCCCAAGGCCCGTCACAACAAGCGGCGGACGTTTCAGGAGCCATTCCTCCGGGGCGAGCTGCACCGCGTGCTCCAGCCCGGCGGCGAGATCCACGTCGCCACGGACCACCTGGACTACTGGGCCTGGATGCAGGAGCACGCGGCCAAAGTGACGGATCTGTATGAGATCAAGCCGTTCGTGCCGCCCCAATCCGCGGGGGAGGGCGAACTGGTGGGCACGAATTTTGAGCGCAAGTACCGCAAGGAGGGCCGAACGTTCAACGGCATGGTCTTGGCGAAGAAGTCGTGACGCCCAGCCGTTACACTATTGCGAACACCCCAAAGGGAGACTGATGATGCAAAACCCCATGATGAAATTTTTTGTTGTCGCCGCGCTGGCATGCTCGGCATTGGTTGGCTGCAGAGGCGACGGCGACGGGGCTGCCTCGTCCGAAAGCGGCCCCGACCTCGCACAGCCGGTGACGATCCTTGAGCGCGTCAACGGTAACTCCGCCGCGCTCAAGACTATCGGCAAGATGCACATCGAGACCGAGGAAGCCTACGCCGCGCTCGGCGACGCCAACATCTTCCCCGGCGAGATCGATTTCGGTGCTAGTGACCTTGTTATCGTCGCCCTGGGCGAGCAACGCACTGGCGGCTACTCGGTCAACATCGAATCTATCCAGTTGCAGGGCGGCGAACTCGCCGTGACAGGCAAGGCCACCGTGCCCGGCCCGGACGCCATCACGACGCAGGCCCTGACCTACCCCTACAGCGCGGTGCTGATCCCCAACACCGCCGCCGACAAGGTCGTGACCTACATCGACTGACTCCGGCGGGACGGGCTTCCGGCCTATGCTACAGATTGATCTTTGTTCAACGCCCCGGCTCAGACGCGGGGCGTTGTCATTTATAGGCCGGGCTTGGGCCGATGGTAGGGGTGTGCACCCGGAAGGACCACAACCCGATCGGACGCGTCCAAGCGTGCTGATGCTGACCCATCGCGTGCCGTACCCGCCGGACCGTGGCGACCGGATCAGGGCGTACCACCTGCTTGAAGCGATGGCGATGCGTTACGACGTCACCCTCGCGACGGTTGCGGACGAGCCGATCGCGCCGGCGACGATGGACAGGCTTGAGTCGCTATGCCGCCGGGTGCTGGTCGTGCA
>JAHQVV010000138.1 GCA_019634195.1 Phycisphaeraceae bacterium
ACGTATGTCATACACGATTGAAGAGTTGGGCGCTAGAAAAATAGTTGGGACGCTCTAGGGTCCCAGCCGATGATGCCGCCGAGCTGCGGGGCACCAAAGCACATCGCGTAGCCGACGACGGCCCAGCTCACGCCAATGATCGCCATCGCGACGAAGCTGTGCATCATCGTGCCAAGCACGTTCTTCGTGCGGACCAGCCCGCCGTAGAACAGAGCCAAGCCGGGCACCATGAGCAAGACCAACGCGGTGGATGTGAGCATCCAGGCCGTCGTGCCGGTATCGATGGTCGGGGTTGGTGCGGCGGCCTCTTCGCTGGCGAAGGTGGCACCGGCCATAAGAATAGAACAACAGAACGCAAATAACGCGACAGCGCGACGAGACATGCAGGCCTCCCAAGCGATAGGCGGACGTGGATTGTCTTGTGGCTACCAAAAACGAAATGAAGCCACCCCAAACGGGTTGGCGGTCAACCCGTTGCAGCATGCGATCTTAGCACTCACATTATTCGCCAACAATTAACAGGCGCACAACGATGCCATTGCCTACTTATCGCGCAAGATTTGTGGATAGCCTGTCGCATAGAGAGGTGAATCTGCTATATCGCGCGGCATCACGGCGTATAATGCCCGGCTCATGATCGCCAAGCGCCGACAATTCGAAGTCATCGTCATCGGCGGGGGGCACGCAGGCGCCGAGGCGGCCTGGGCGGCGGCCAATGCTCTGGAGGCGGCCGGTGGCGGACGCGTCGCGCTCATCACGATGGACCCAACCAAGACCGGGGCCATGTCCTGCAACCCCGCGATCGGCGGGCTGGCCAAGGGGCAAATCGTCCGCGAAATCGACGCGCTGGGCGGCCTGATGGGCCTGGCCGCTGATGCGACAGGGATCCAGTTCCGCGTGCTCAACTCGAGCCGGGGGCCGGCGGTGCACGGCCCGCGTTGCCAGAACGATAAGTACGCCTACGCCCGGGAGGTCCAGCGACTGCTGCATACCCGGGCCAACCTCACCGAGATCGCTGGCCTAGTCGACGACTTCGTGATCGAAGACGGCCGATGTGTCGGCGTGAAGTACAAGCCCGTGCCAGCAGACGGTCCCGAGAGGCCGACCGATGGCTGCTGCGGCGAGTTCGGCTGCATCGACGACGCGGAGAAGCCAATCACCCTGCAGGCCAGAGCGGTCGTGCTGACCACCGGCACGTTCATGCGTGCGATCATGCACACCGGTGAGGGAAAAGCCAAGGGCGGCCGCGTCGGGGAGGGCACCGCCGACGGCATCAGCGGCACACTCAAGCGGCTCGGCTTCGAACTAGGCCGACTCAAGACCGGCACCCCGCCACGCCTCGCCCGCGAATCGCTTGATCTGCACAGCCTCGAACAGCAGCCCGGCGACCCACGGCCCATGCCCTTCAGCGACATGACCGGCGTCCAGGGAAAGAGGGCGGGAGCCGTTTCACCATACGAAAAGGTCTCCGGCACCTTTCCCGTGATGCAGCAGACCCCGTGCTGGATCACCCACACCAACGAGCAATCGCACAGCCTCATCCGCGACAACCTCGACAAGGCCCCGATGTACAACGGCCAGATCACCACCGCCGGCCCGCGGTACTGCCCGTCCATCGAAGATAAAGTCGTGCGCTTCGCCGATCGGACCTCGCACCACGTCTACCTCGAGCCGGAGTCGCACGAGACCAACGAGGTCTACTGCAACGGGATCAGCACCTCGCTTCCCGCCGAGGTGCAGGACGTGATCATCCGGTCCCTGCCGGGCTGCGAGAACGCGGCCGTACTCAAATACGGCTACGCCGTGGAGTACGACACCATCCTCGCGCACCAACTCGACGCGACGTGCATGACCAAGGTCGTCCCGGGGCTGTTTACCGCCGGGCAGATCAACGGCACGTCCGGCTACGAGGAGGCGGCGGGGCAGGGCCTGGTCGCCGGGCTCAACGCCGCACGCCTCGCTCGCAACGAACCGCTTGTCCGCTTGGGCAGGGACCAGGCCTACATCGGCGTCATGATGGATGACCTGGTGACCAAGGTGCCGGTCGAGCCGTACCGGATGTTTTCCTCCCGGGCCGAGCATCGGTTGCTGTTGCGTTCGGACAACGCGGCAACGCGTCTAACGCCCTTCGGACACGAGTTGGGGCTGGTCGATGATGCGCGGTGGGCGACCTACCAAACGCGACAGACAGTTCGCGCGGCGGTGGAAGGCCTCCTCCAAGAGACCACGCATCAGGGCGATCGCCTGATCGAATGCGTTAAACGTTCAGAGATCACGCCAGATGACTTGGCCAGCTTGCTTAAAGAAGATGGCCAAGTCACCGGCCCGCTCAGTCAGCTGCCTGACCTCCAGCTGCGCAGCATCCTCACCGAGCTGATCGCTGATCACCAGTACAGCGGCTACATCAAGCGGCAACAGCGCGAGCTGCAGCGTCTAAGCGAGCAGGAGGCTAAGCCCCTGCCCGACCTGGACTATTCCGCCGTTACCGGCCTGCGCACCGAAGCCAAACTGGTCCTCAATCAATTCAAGCCGGCCACACTGGGCCAAGCCGGGCGACTCGAAGGCGTCAACCCCGCGGACCTCATGGTGGTCAGCGTCTACTTGAACAAGCACCACCAAACCACCTGAGCGGTTTGCCAAGCACGCGTTAAAGGGTTCTACTGCACGTATGCCAGACGACAACAACAACACCGGCTGCCTCGTGGTCATCTTCGGCGCCTCGGGCGACCTGACCAAGCGCAAGCTCGTCCCCGCGCTCTACCACCTCTGGGACAACGGGATGCTCCCGTCCAATATCGCGATCATGGGCGTAAGCCGGACGAAATACTCCGACGACGACTGGCGGGAAGAGCTGCACGGCTTCTCACCCGGCAGCTACGACGCGGACAAGTGGGCCGACTTCAAAGAGCGCATCCACTACCAGGCCAGTGACGCAACAAAGGCCGACGCATGGGGCGATATCAAAGACCGTATGTGCGCCCTGGACAAGCAGCACGCGCTAGGCGGCAACGTCCTGTTCTACCTCTCGGTTTCGCCACAGTTCTTTGAACCGATCATCAACAACATCGGCACCGCGGAAGTCGTCGTCGAGGGCCGCAAGTACTGCTCGATCGATGGCACCAAGTCCTGGCAGCGGATCGTCGTTGAAAAGCCCTTCGGCTCCGACCCCGGGTCAGCGGCTAAGCTCAACCGCACCCTGGCCGGCGTCTTCGACGAGGACGCGATCTACCGTATCGACCACTACCTCGGCAAGGAACTGGTGCAGAACATGCTCGTCCTGCGTTTTGCCAACGCGATCTTTGAGCCGCTCTGGAACCAGCGCTACGTCGACCACATCCAGATCACCGCGAGCGAGACCGTAGACGTCGGCACGCGCGGCAGCTACTACGACAGCCCGTCCGGCGGCGCGATGCGCGACATGGTCCAGAGCCACCTGTTGCAGGTCTTGTCCGTCGTAGCGATGGAGCCGCCGGTGTCCATGGATGCAGCAGACATCCGGACCGAGAAGATCAAGGTGTTTAAGGCGTTGCGTGTCCCCAAAGCCGACGAGGTCAGCAAGATCGCGGTGCGTGGGCAGTACGGCCCCGGCGCGGTCAATGGCGACCCGGTCGTCGGCTACCGCGATACCGAGGGCGTGGACCCTCACAGCCAAACCGATACCTTCGCCGCAATGCAGTTCTCCGTCGATACCTGGCGATGGGGCGGCGTGCCGTTCTACTTGCGGTCAGGCAAAGCGATGGGCGCCAAAAAGACCGAGATCGTCGTCTACTTCAAGCCGACACCGCATTGCTTGTTCCGCGACAAAGCCCGCAACGCCAAGCCCAACCAGATCGTTATCAACGTCCAGCCGGACGAGGGCATCCGCATGCGGTTCGAGGGCAAGGTGCCCGGATCGGGCCTAAAGATGAAGGAAGTCGTCATGGACTTCGACTACGTCGAGCAGTGGCAGACTGAGCCGCCGGACGGCTACGCCACGCTGCTGCACGACGCGATCAAGGGCGACCAGACGCTCTTCAAGCACCGCGACGAGATCCAGTCCGCTTGGGACGCCGTCCAGCCCGTGCTCGACTACTGGGCCGGCAACCCGCAAGACGACCTGCCCAATTACTCGGCCGGCACATGGGGGCCGCCCGCGGCCGACCTCATGATGCAGCGCGAGGGTAGGTATTGGCGCAATGGGTGAACAACATGGCTTCCAGGAAACTAAAGAAGCACTGGGAACGTGTTCGTATCTCTCTCAATAGAGCGGCATCGTTCATTCCCGAAGCCACTAAGGGCAGTGAGCACTATCGTGAATGCGTGTTGTATTTAGAGCACAATGAACTCGAACTAGCATGTGACATGCTAGAGGAAACCGCTCGAAATATTGGCCTGATTGAGCCGGAGCTCTGGCGATCTCTTCGAGATGCCTGCGTTTCGATGGAACTCTACGAGAAAGCAGCTTTCTGTGCGGGTATAGCTAGAGGCGGTTTAGAGGTTAACGATAGGTATTGAAATGATTAAACTCCCCGGCCACGTCCACGTCGCTCCCGACACCGAACAACTCTTCGACGACCTCGGCAGCGCCTTACTCGGCAATGCCCAGCGTGCCGTTCAAGAGCGCGGCGTCTTTCACATGGCCCTCTCCGGCGGCGGCACGCCCGAGCCGTTCTACATCCGGATGGTGACGGACCCGAAGTTCCGCAGCTTCCCTTGGGAGCAGACACACCTCTGGATTGTGGACGAGCGATGCGTCCCGGAGGACCACGAGAAATCGAACATCAAGATGATCCGCGAGGCGATGACCGATCATGTGCCGATCAAACGCAGCGCGGTGCACCCGATGCCCGTGCTCGCGGACGACCCCGCACAGATCTACGAGGAAGAATTAAGCATCGCATTCGATGGTTTGGATCTCCCCGGGGTCCCACGTATCGACTTTATCCTGCTCGGCATGGGCGGCGATGCGCACACCGCCAGCCTGTTCCCCGAATCGCCGGCACTGGGTATCGCCGACCGGTGGATCGCGACGAACGAGGGCGAGCGCGTTGTCCCGCCGCCACGCGTGACGATGACGTACCCGCTGATCAATCACGGCCGAGAGGTCGTCGTACTACTCGTTGGCACCGGCAAGCACGCGACGCTCAAGCAGATCGAGTCGCAACTCGCCGAGGACGGGCCAGACATCAACGAACTGCCGATCACCGGCATCGACCCTTCGCCCAACGGCGGCGAGTTGGCCTGGTACCTCGACACCGGTGCCGCGACTGGCTAGTGATTCTGTACTCTGCCTTGAGTGACCTCCATGGAGCGAACGGATGCACTGGATCATCATATTTGTAGCGCTAACTCAATGTGCCATCATCTTTGGATGCCTCGCGCTCATCGGGGCTCGCTTATCGAAGAAGTATCAAGTCGCGTCCACGATCATGATTGACGCGCCGCGCGAACGTATACACGAACTCATTGCAGACCTGGAGCAATGGGACCATTGGGAGCCTTGGCGGGAGAAGGATCCAAAGATCGTGATCACACGGGGGAACCAAACGTCGGGCGTAGACGCTTGTCAGTCTTGGACTGACAAGTCTGGCGGGGGTGAACTAGTAATTACACGTTCTAATCCAGGCTACGGGGTCGACTACGACCTGCTGCTTGCCGGGAAATACGAATGCCAGGCGAGCATAACACATGCACCAACCGGCGATGGCCCCGTGCGAGTCACATGGCTCATGTCAGGCAGCGCTGACATACCAGTCCTTGGCGGGTATCTGGCTAAACTCATGCCGCGGATGATCCGCCCTATGTTCGACCGAGGGTTGCAAAAACTAAAGCAAGCTGCGGAATCGGAATAGAAGCATTCACTTTGTATCGATTGCTATCGATTCGGTGATTCCAGCCCCGCAAGCCCGTCAAGGCTCTTGAGGTTCTTCTGCTCCTGATACTTCGTGACGCCTTCTGGGCCCTTCTTCTCGGCCCAGTCCGTGAGCGTGTCGCGTTGTCCCTTGTACTCATAAAACGGCACACCAAACCCGCACGAGTCCGCAATCCGATCGGCGGTGACTTTGATGATCGACCGGACACCGGGCAGATCCGGAAAGTACTCGGCCAGTTCATCGAAGCCGGGTTGTCCCGGCTCGATCGCCTCGCCTCTGCCCTGGATCCGCAGGATGTTTGGCGGCCCTTCGTAGGCGTTGAACATGATGCAGATGCGCCCGTTCTCGCGCAGATGGGCCAGCGTCTCAATCCCCGAACCGGTCAGGTCCAGGTAGGCCACGGTGCGTTTGTCGATGATCGCGAAGGTGCCATCAAGCCCTTTGGGCGACAAGTTGATCAACCCCTCACCAGACAGCGGGGCGGTAGCGACGAAGAACATCCGTTGCTTAGTAATAAAGACGCGATCGCGGTCGGTAAGTGTGTTGCGGTTGGCCATCTATGGATTGTACTGAGCTTCTACGCAAACGGCCCATCCCATTTTTCACTGCCGGGGTGGGGGTTGGTCTCGTTCAGTAGATCAACACCACGCTGCACCATGGCCTCACAGCGGGCCGTCAACTCGCGCACCTGCTGTCGGCCCGCGCGCTTCTCCGCAACGTACTCGCACAGCGGGACCGGCTCATTGAACCTCACGTAAGCGGCACGCTCAGCCAGCGGCGGCATCATCTCGCGGTACAGGTCCTCGGCCAGCTTCTCGCTCGTCTCCTCGACCCGGTCCAGTGTCGGGTGCGAGGCCGCGTAGCTGTCCGAGTAGCTGGCTAAGCGCAGGGCCAGCATCGCCTCGTCCGCCCACGTCGCGGCCGCGGCATGGTCGGCGACACGCTCGGGGTCGGTCCGCACCTCGTGGATCACCTGCCGAGCCTTGCGGACACGGTCGATCAGTGTGGCGGCGGGCTTGGGCGCGACATCCAGCTTCGCCTCAAGCTTGTCCATCACGACCCCGCCCGCGTGGCTGATCAGCGAATGAAAATCGTCCGCCTCCGGCGTGTCCAGACCGCGCAGCTTGAGGTTCCGGTGAAGCAGCGCCACCCCGATCAGCCGCATCGCCTCGACCGGCGTCGCCCGCTCAGGCAGCGCGACATCCACCGCCTTGGCCAGCGTGCGCAGCCGCTCGATGACCAATACCTTGCAGTCTGTCAGATGCGTGGCCTTAATCGACACCGGCACCGCCAGCACCCGGTGGCCCTGCCCCTTGAGCTGACGCGCCGCGCGCAACGCGAGGAACGCCGCGCCCTCGCTGAACGGCGTGACCCGGTCGTTCTCCATGTAGACATTGCCCTCGGGGAACACGACCAGCGCGTGCCTACCCGCTTCCAGCACACCTAACGCCGTCTTCATCGCCCGGGGGTCGGACCCCTCACGGTCCACCGAGAACGCACCGAGACGCTGCATCACGAAGGCGTCCAGCCGCGAGCGCAGGAACACGTCATACGCCGCCATCATCTGCGTCGTCAGCCCGGCCAGGCGGCAGGCCTCAAGCATGATCGCTGCGTCCGCGTGCGTCGGGTGGTTGGGCATCAGTACCAGCCGGTCCCCGGGCGCGCGGGACTGAGCGAGCGTCTCCGCCCCATGCACGGTCAGCCTGGCGATCCGCTTGGCCTGGGGCAGGAACCGCTTGCGGTTGTACCAGCCCAGCACCCAACGCCACAGCGCGATGTCCTTGGGCGGGTAATCGCGGTACGGCTCATCGCTGAAATCGAGCATGCCGCATTTTCTATCAAAACGGAAGGGGTTGTTTTCAAAACATATGTTAGGATAATGATCGGTATTGGAGGCCGGCATGATGTTGGATTGGCTCTTCCTGGACATGGACAACTACTTCGCCTCTGTCGAGCAGCAGGACCGGCCCGAACTGCGCGGCAAGCCCGTGGGGGTGCTGCCAGTCATGAGCGAGGGGACGTGCTGCATCGCCGCGAGCGCCCAGGCCAAACACCGAGGGGTGAAGACCGGCACGCGCGTGCATGAGGCCCGTCGGCTGTGCCCCGACATCCGATTCATTGAGGCACGCCCCGACTACTACGTGCATATCCACAAGCAGATCCTCGGCGCGATCGACCGTGTTGTTCCCGTCGACAAGGTCTGGTCGATCGACGAGATGGCGGTCAAGCTGCTGGGTAAAGAGCGTGAACCCGATGAAGCTCAGGACATCGGCAGGCAGGTCAAGGCCGCGGTGCGCGACGAGCTCGGCGAATACCTGACGTGCAGTGTCGGTCTAGCGCCGACCCGGCTTTTGGCAAAGGTCGCCTGCGAACTCAACAAACCCGATGGGCTGTGCACGCTGCTATTAGAAACGCTTCCGGGGGCGATCGAGAAACTCGAACTGACCGACCTGCCAGGCATCAATGTCGGCATCCGCGCTCGCTTGAACCGCAAGGGCGTCCGCACGATCCGTGAACTTTGGAGCCTCTCCGTGCAGCAGGCTCAAGAAGCCTGGGGCTCGATCGAAGGCCGGCGCTACTGGATGGCGCTGCACGGCCAAGACCCTGCGTTGCCTGCGGAAGTCCGCCGGATGTTCACGCACGCGAATGTCCTAGCGCCTCATCTACGCACGGAAGCCGGTGCCCACAGCGTGATGACCCGGCTCTTGCACAAAGCCGCCGCCCGCCTCCGCTGCCACGGCTACGTCGCGCACAGCCTCTGGGCCAGCCTCAGATACGACGACAAACAGCGGTGGGGCGACCAGATCCCGCTGCCCGCCTGCCAGGAGACCATCACCATCATTGAGCACTTCGAACGACTATGGAGGCGCAAGCGGACACATGGCAACCCCATCAGCGTCTCGATCGGCGTCGGCCAACTCGAGCCCTACGGCTGCGCGACCGGACGGCTGTTTGACCACGTCGACCGCCGCCGCGGCCTAGGCCAGGTCATCGACATTATCAACCAGAAATTCGGCAACCACAGCGTCTACCTCGGCGGCATGCACGAGATCGCCGATCACGACATGCAAGACAAGATCGCGTTCGGAAGGGTGCCCGACGAGATGGCGAAGATGTGATCAGTCCGCTTCGAGATAGAAGACCCGGAAGCCACGAAACCGCATGATTTGAGAGCGCCCCTCATATTGCGGTAAATCATCGGCTTTCACATAGGCATGAATAATCCATTCATCGCCATGAAAATTCCCGGGCGTGCATCTAATGATTTGTGAATCTGTGATTTGAAATTCATGGCATGCCGATTCGATCAAGTGTGAATCTTGATGGCCACCAATCATGATATGAACGTGTTCGATCTGTTGCTTTTCATTTAAACCACACCATTCGGGGTAAGAAAAAATCTTGCGCGGCACTAAAAGCACCACCGCATGACACGCGATCGCTCGGTTCTCTCCCAGTGCATCAACGGATTCGTGAGTTTTCGCTTTAAGATTTACATTCGCAAAGTCACAGTAAAGCCACTGTTTAAGATTAGTTTTAATGGATTGTTTATATCGACTGATTTTTGGTTTCTGAAGAACGATTGTGCAATCAAGATTCCCAAGCGTGTAGCCCGCCAACTTCATTTGTACATAGGCGTGACTAAGAAACATTGATGAGTTTGCATGTAGAAACACAGGATCATTATCGGGAAATGTCTGACCAATATCATCAAGCCCCAACGCTCCAAGGATCGCATCCGTCACTGCGTGGTACAACACATCTCCATCCGAGTGCGCAACGCAGCCACGGTCATGGTCGATTTTGACCCCGCCAACGATGAGGTCGTGACCAGGCTCGAGCCGGTGCAAATCAAAACCATGACCGACGCGGGGATTTATCGCAGAGTTCGCAGAGTTGGGAGCGGCCTGGTTATCCATAAACTTACGTTCTTTGCGTCCTCTGCGGTGAAAACCGAATCACTTCAGCCCGTATTCGTTGAGCTTACGATACAGCGTCCGTTCGCCGATGCCCAGCATCTTGGCGGCCTTCTCGCGGTTGCCCGCGTGGATCTGCAGGGCGTTGCGGATCGCTTGTTTTTCGAGTTGATCTAGGGACAGCCCAGCCGTATCCACGTTGCCCGGGTCGCCGCCTTCACCGCTAGCGATCTCCGGGGGCAGGTGCCGGGGCTCGACCTTCTCGGTGTCGCAGACGATCACGGCGTTCTGCACGGCGTTGATCAATTGCCGAACGTTGCCGGGCCAGTCGTACTGCATCAGCGCGGTCATCGCGTCCTCGGCAACGCCTAG
>JAHQVV010000139.1 GCA_019634195.1 Phycisphaeraceae bacterium
CATCCCCCCCGGCACGCTGGTCGTCGCGATCAGCCAGTCCGGCGAGACCGCCGACACCAACGCCGCGCTCGAAGAAGCCGTCCGCCGCGGCAACCGCACGCTGGCGATCTGCAACGTCCGCGGCTCGTCGATGACGCGCATCGCCGCGCACACGATCCTCACCCACGCGGGCCCGGAGATCGGCGTCGCCTCGACCAAGGCCTTCACGACCCAGCTCGCCGCGATGTACCTGCTCACCATCGGCCTGGCGCAGGCCAAGAGCGCGCTCAGCCAGCAGCAGATCGACACCATGATCGCCGGCCTGCGCGAGATCCCGCTCAAGATGGAACGCGTCCTGGACCAGGCCCACGAGATCCAAAAGATCGCCAAGCAGATCACCAGCCGATCCAACGCGATCTACCTCGGCCGGGGCCCGCACTTCCCCATCGCACTGGAAGGCGCGCTCAAGCTCAAGGAGATCAGCTACATCCACGCCGAGGGCTACCCCTCCGCCGAGATGAAGCACGGCCCGATCGCGCTGATCGACAAACAGATGCCCGTCATCGTCATCGCCCCTCACGACAAACTCACTTATCAAAAGACGCTGGGCAACATCGAAGAGGTCAAGGCCCGCGAAGGCATGGTCATCGCCGTCGCGACCGAGGGCGACGAACAGATCGCCAAGGTCGCCGACCACGTGCTCTACATCCCCGAGACGCTCTACTCGCTGGGCCCGTTGATGACGGTGCTGCCGCTGCAACTGCTCAGCTACCACGTCGCCGAGCTACGCGGGTGTGACGTTGATAAGCCAAGGAACCTGAGCAAGGTCGTGACGGTGGAGTAGAGCTACATTCGATTTACAGTGCTCTAACCAGCTATGTCGCGGTTTTCCATCATGATGGGATAGAGATTTCCTTCGATCCCCGGAACGGGTAGCAACCGCGCATACAACCAACCCGCGCAGTCGGCACCAAGGAACCAGTGATCAATTTGGTCGTCGGGTTGATTAGTAAAAAACAGGTCTGACTTGAATAATCAGTGATGCATGACTGCTCCTTTTTGCTGCCAGGCGCCCACAGGACTAATCTTATTTCGTATTCGGATTCAACGTCGGCAACCGCGATTCGGTTTCTTCTAGGTGCGCTTCGAGCATCACGACCAACTTCTTCGTTATCTCGGGCTCTGCTTTGGCGAGGTTGTTTTGTTCCCCAATGTCATCCTTCAAGTTGTAAAGCTCTAACTCTTTTCCGGGGGTGTACCACTTGATGAGTTTGTAGTCACCGACGCGGATGGCGGTGCCGGGGGTGCCGCCCTGGTTGCCGTAGTGCGGGTAGTGCCAGTAGAGCGCGTCGCGGCCCAGCTCGTTGGCTCGCCCGCTGAGCACCGGGACGAGCGACACGCCGTCGAGGTGCTGCTCGGGCTTCTCGTCGGCTTTCGCTGCGGCGAGGACCGTTGGGTAGTAGTCGGCCGAGGTGACGGGCACCCCGGAAATGGACCCCGGCTTGGTCAGGCCGGGCCAGCGCACGATCGTGGGCTCGCGGATGCCGCCCTCGTAGAGCCAGCCCTTGCCCGCGCGCAGCGGGAGGTTGCTCGTTGGGCTGCCCTCGCTGGTGGAGAGCCCGCCGTTGTCCCCGGTGAAGACGACGAGCGTGTTGTCGGCCAGGCCCTGTTCTTCAAGCGTATCGAGGACCTTGCCGACGGCCTCATCCATGGCATGAATCATTGCGGCGTAGACCGCATGCGCCTGGGTCTGCCGCACGTTGCGCGGCGGCTCTTTGCCGAACTTGTCTTCGAGCCCCATGCGCTCGCGTTTCTTCTGGTAATAAGCGACCAGGTCCTCTCGGCCCATCAACGGCGTGTGCACGGAGTAGAACGACAGGTACGCGAGGAACGGGCCTTCCTTGTTTTCTGTGATGAACTTGCGGGTTTCTTCCGCGAGCCTTGTGGGCAGGTGGTCGCCCGGCTTGCTGGTGATGTTGGGCATTTCCTTGGGGAAGGGGTGGAAGTACTTGCCGCCGCCGTAGGGCCCGCCGCCGCGGTGGCCGGCGACGTTGATGTCAAAGCCCTGCTCCAGTGGCCCAAAGCCCGTGTCGCCAAGGTGCCACTTGCCGGCGAAGAAAGTCTTGTAGCCCTCTTCCTTCAACGCCTCGGCAATCGTGACCTCTTCCAGTGGCAGCTGCGGGATGTAGTCGGCGGGGATCAGCGGGCGGTTCCATCGGCCCTTGCCGGACTCGATGCGCTTAAGCACGCCCGAGCCCTGCGGCCCGCCGAAGAAGTCCGTCGTCTTGAGTCGGCCCGGGTCCTTGCCAGACATGATCGCGGCCCGGGTCGGCGAGCAGACCGGGCAGGCGGCGTACCCGTCGGTGAAGGCCATGCCCGTCGCGGCGAGCTTATCGATGTTCGGCGTCTCGTAGAACGTCGAGCCGTTGTAGGAAACGTCCTTCCAGCCGTAGTCGTCGACGAGGATGAAGACAACGTTCATCGGCTCGGCGGGCTCGATGGCGCCTGGTTTAGAGACGTACAGCTTGCTGCAGCCGGTTAGCGCAAAGGCGAGCAGCAGGGCGGGGACGAGGTTCAAGGTCCGTCGGGGCATGTTTAGCTCCGTGTTGAAGTAACGACGCTACAATCTACTTGATATAGGGCGTCGCGTACCGTCGAAGTGACGCCCATTCCACGGAAGGCCCCCGGAATCCGAACCCACGGAAGGAACCGTATCGATATGAGTCAGCTCGTCCCCATGGTGATCGAGAAGTCCGGCCGCGGCGAACGCGCCTACGACATCTACTCGCGCCTTCTCAAAGACCGCATCATCTTTATGAACGGCCCGGTGACCGACGACATGACGTCGATCGCCACCGCACAGCTCCTGTTCCTCAGTAACGAGGACCCCGAGGCCGACATCCACGTCTACGTCAACTCGCCCGGCGGCAGCGTCTCCGCGGGACTGGCGATCTACGACACGATGCAGTTTGTCCGACCGAAGGTCGCGACGTACTGCATCGGCATGGCCGCGTCGATGGGCTCGATCCTTTTGATGGGTGGCGAGAAGGGCAAACGCTACGTCCTGCCCAACTCCAAGGTCCTGCTGCACCAGCCCCTGCTAGGCGGACAGCGCCAAGGCCAGGCCACCGACCTCGCGATCGAAGCCAAAGAGATGCTCAAGACGCGCGACCGTCTCTACAAGATCATCCAGCACCACACCGGCCAAGCGTACGACAAGATCAAGGAAGACTGCGAGCGAGACTACTGGCTCGACGCGGCGGAAGCGGTCGAATACGGCTGCGCCGACCAGGTCCTCACGCACCTGCCCGAAGGTGTCGCGGGGTCGCCGCCTGAAGATTCGGATGACGACTAAGCCGAGCCAAGTTGAAGTTCATCGAAGCCCACGGATTCAATCCGTGGGCTTCTGTTTGCTGCTGGTCGTCGTATGCGCTGCGCTCGCCGCCTGCGGCAGCCGGCGGGGTTATACGAACGAGAACGACAAGCTCCGGGCCGAGCGGTTGTCGCTTCAGGAGCAGATCGACGAGTTGCAGAACAAGCTCGCGCTGCGCGAGGGCGAACTGCAGGCGACACGCGAACAACTGGGCGACCCGCTGCCGCCGGCGGAGGGTGTGGAGCCGCCGCGCCTGGCGGGGATCGTGCTCGGGCTCTACTCCGGGCCGATCGATCTGGATGGCGACGCAAGATATGACGCGCTTAGGGTCTACGTCCGCCCGGTCGATCAGCACAGCCGGCAGATGACCGCCAAGGGCACGGCACGTGTCCGGCTGATCGCCACGCCCGCGGATGGCGAGCCGAAAACAATCCTCGATCAGACCTACGGCCCCGACGCCTTCCACGCCGCATACCGCTCCGGCGTCACCGGCACGCACTACACGCTCAAGGCCGGCCTACCCGAAGGCCGCCCAACCAACGCGACGCTGCACGTCGCCCTCACCGACGCCGCAACGGGGCGGGTGTTCAAGGCGAAGAAAGAAGTCGTGCTGGTGCGGACCGCCCCAGAAGCGGAACCCGAAAAATAGACGCGTCTAGCGGCAGACGCGAAGCGTCCCGTACCAGTTCTATCAATCCAAGTACGAGTCTTTAGGCCGCCTTCGCAAACGGCTGCGCCGCGCTCTGCTCTTCAATCCCCATCACGCTTGCGCACGTCCCAAACCGATGCCGCCGCATCAAATCGCGCAGCCGACGCTCCGTCTGATCGCGGTGGTGGTAGCACTTGAACCGTTGAAAGCGGCGCATCGGCAGGCTCGGCCCGCTCGCCGCGAAGTCCCAAGGGTGCAGGTACAGCACCGCCGATCGCCCAGCGGACTCGTGCTGTGCAAAGCCACGCTTGACCAACCACCAGGGCAGCACGCGGAGGTAACCGCCGCCGGAGAACGCGATTTGCTTACCGAGTAACGGCAGCCGCATCACACTCATCGGCAGCTCTTGAATCGATCGGCCCGACGGCGTATCGAATCTCACGGCAGGCCCCGATGCGTGAGCTGTCCTCTCCAACGGGTACCCCCCGTGCGCCCGTTTCACCGGGAACACACTCGCGTCATACCGCAACCCTTGATCGAGCATCACGTCCCACGCCCACTCGCACCCCCGCGTCAGCGAGAACGACGGCGCCCGATACCCCAGCACCCGCTGCCCACACGCATCCTCGAGCACGCCGATTGAGCGTTTGAGGTCCTCGCGGAACGTCGCCGGCGTGTGCTCGTACACCTCCCGGTGCCAGTACGAGTGCGAACCGACCTCGTGGCCCGCCTCCGCGATTCGTCGGACCAGCCCGGGGTAGCGCTCGGCCACCCAGCCCAGTACGAAAAACGTCCCCTTGACTGCGTGCTCGCTAAGGACCGACAGGATCTGATCGGTCAACGGCTCGACCGTCCGCTCCAGCGCACCCCAGCGCGAACGGTCCGCCATCGCCTCGACACCGACCAGGTGGAACCACTCCTCGATATCAAACGACAGCGCATGGACCACACCCGGAGTCTCGCGCGCTGCAAGCCCATGGCGTGCCGGCTCGGCGGGATGCCGTGGGATCTCGCGTCGTGATGTCTTTAATACGCTCATCTCAAGCACCGACCGCAAACACGCGTCCACCCATCATCGGAACGCCCGCCCCCCGCCCCATCACCCTCGCCCACCAACGACTTACCGGACACTGATCGCTGCTCAAACAGTGGTGGGACAGGCTCCTAGCCTGCCGTTCATGAGCAACCACCCATCACAGGCTTGATGCCTGTCCCACCGATCTTTAGATACCCTATCCCCACCATGAAGACAGCAACCCTCCTCATCGCCTGCGACGACAAGCCCGGCCTCGTCTCCTCCTTCGCGCAGTTCATCGCTGCCAACGGCGGCAACATCCTCGACGCCGACCAGCACACCGAGCACGAGACCAACCAGTTCTTCATGCGCCTGGTCTTCGACACCGCCGGCTTCGCGCTCGACGAGCCCGCCTGCCGATCCGCGCTGGTTCGTCTTTCCAGCAACATCCCCAACATGCGCTGGCAGCTTTTCATGGGCGGCAACCTCCCCAGGGTCGCGCTGATGTGCTCCAAGACCGCCCACTGCGTCTACGACCTGCTCGTCCGACACGCCATGGGTGAGCTGCCCGGCGAGGTCGCGCTGGTGATCTCCAACCACGACGACCTCCGCCAGGTCGCCGACCACTTCGGCATCCCGTTCACGCACGTGCCGGTCGATAAGGACAATAAGCAGGCCGCCGAGGACCAGCACGAAGCACTCCTCGCCGAGCACGGCATCGACCTCATCGTTCTCGCGCGCTACATGCAGGTCGTCGGCCCGGGCTTCTGTCAGCGCTGGGCAGGCCGGTGCATCAACATCCACCACAGCTTCCTGCCCGCGTTCGTCGGCGCGAAGCCCTACCACCAGGCGTTTGAGCGCGGTGTCAAGATCATCGGCGCCACCGCACACTACGTCACCGCCGAGCTCGATCAGGGCCCGATCATCGAGCAGGACATCGCCCACGTCGGCCACCACGCCTCCGTTAAAGAGCTCACCCGACTTGGCCGAGACGTCGAGCGGCAGGTCCTGGCAAGGGCCGTCCGCTGGCACCTGGAACGCCGGATCATCATCCACAACAACCGCACCGTGGTGTTTGTGTGAGACGCCGGATCTACTGCAAGCACTGCGGCTACAGCCTGCGCGGGATCGAATCCGATACCTGCCCGGAGTGTGGTGAGGCATTCGATGTGGAAGACCCGAACTCCTACATCCGCTTCGCGATCAGGGAGCTGCCCGGCGACATCTGGCTGACGCTGGGCATGCAGGCGGCCGTGTTTGTCCTGGTCTCGATCGGCTTGCTGCTGCGGTGGTTCGGTGCAGACGTCGGCTTCCTGGGCTACCGCGACGGCTCATACTCCTGCTTTGTTTTTGTGCTCCAGATCGCCGCCATGTTCTGCGGCGCCGCGTCCGTCGGCTTGCACTACAAACACACGGTCCCGGGCTACCGCCGACGGCTGCTCGCGGTCGCGGCCGTGCCCTGGTTCGTGGTGATCCTTGCCGTGCTAGCGGGCGTTGCGGCGGAGGTGTTCTTGTGAGAGACGGGGTGTTCTGCAAAACGTGCCGCTATGACCTGCGCGGGATCGATTCGGGCAGGTGCCCCGAGTGTGGCTCGGCTTTTGATCCGAGGTATGCAAGCACGTTCGCGGCGACGCCAGGCGATCAATTTCCAACAGAGATGTGGGTTGTTGTCGGCATGCAGTGCGTCAATATCGCTCTCTTTCTTGTTGGCGTGATTGTGATGAGCCTTTTCGACGACATGAAATCGCCATATGAATTACTTGGTGTGGGGATGATCTGTACGGCGATGCCGCTTCAGGTTTGTACAGCGATCTATGGACTCTGTATCGCGATGTTTCAATTCGACAGCGTGGTTGGCGCAAAGCGATTTTGGCTGATCGTATTGATGACCCTGCCAAGCTTCATCGTTGCAATTTGGTTGATACGAGCAGAGATGTGAACGCATGACTATGCCATTTGCCCCGCGATCTACTGCTCTTATTGCCCCGCCTCTTCGAAGGCATGTGGACGAATGCGGCGTCCATTTCAAGGTGGAGGGCCATAAAAATCACTACAAAGTGGGGGTTTCCCAATGGAACTGAGTACGGTAGGTTAGTGCTATCGTTTCTTGGCTCGTAACTCTTCCTGGGCATTTTCATTATTGGGAAATAGGATGGGGTTCGGGGTATGTCTTTGGCTCTTACCTAGAGAGAGGTTTTGAAAATGGAAAGAATGATGATTCGCCGTTTATTTTATGTTGCGGCCGTAGTGGCTGTGACCTTGTGTGCGCGGTCTTATCACGCGGCTTTATCGATCTCCAATATTCAACTGACGGACACGACGCTGGCGTTTGATATTGCCGGGACGGTGGATGTTGTTGGTGATTATGGGCAGAACCAGCTATACCTTGGTGAGCTTGGTAACACATCCTGGGTTAACTCGTATTCGGCCGGTATCTGGACAGATGGCGGTGGCACGGTGACGATGGTGGGTGCCGAGGTCAACTCGCTTGGCGCTGGGGACTACGCGATTATTGGCGGGCCACAAAGCATGATTGTCGGGGATACGATCCAGGGTTCTTTTTCGCTCACGGGGTCGTTTAACGCGGGCTCTACCACTACATCCAATTGGGTCGTATCTGCGGGCTATTCCACCAAGGATTTTGAAGCACTGCCAGACCCCAACACTATTACCGGATCGGCCGTGCCCGAGCCATCGAGTGGTTTGTTTGCATTAATCCTAGCCGCCGCAGCTGTGATCCGCCGCCGACGCTAGTCCCATCCTTTTTGGCCGATGCCAAATAGCTTGTGGGCGGTCTAGCCGTACACCACTTCGCGGATGGTGTCGCGGTTGGCTTCGAACCAGGAGATGGTGCGTTTGAGCCCTTCCTCGAAGCCGACCTGGGCCTGCCAGCCCATCCGGTCCTTGGCGCGTGAGGTGTCCAAGCATCGTCGGGGTTGGCCGTCGGGCTTGGTCGGGTCCCAGCGCAGTTCGCCCTCAAACCCGCACAGCCGGGCGATGAGTTCGACCAGGTCCTTGATCGTGATCTCGCTGCCCGTGCCCAGGTTGATCGGTACCGGCTCGTCTATCTTCTCGGCGGCGGTGAGGATGCCCTCGGCCGCGTCCTCTACAAAGAGGAACTCACGCGAGGCGCTGCCCGTGCCCCAGCAGTCGATGTGGCCCGCACCGCTGTCGCGGGCCTCGATGCACTTACGGATCAGCGCGGGGATGACGTGGCTGGTGTGCAGGTCGAAGTTGTCTTCCGGGCCGTACAGGTTCACCGGCACGACAACGGACGACTTGAAGTCGTACTCGCGGTAGTAGCCGTCGAGCAGCACGAAGAGCGCTTTCTTTGCCACGCCATACGGCGCGTTGGTTTCTTCGGGGTAGCCGTCCCAGAGCGTTTCCTCTTTGAAGGGGATCGGCGCGAACTTCGGATACGCGCAGACGGTGCCGGTCTGGACGAATTTCTGGATGCCGCGTGCCCTGCCCTGTTCGATCAGGTGCATCCCCATCGACAGGTTGGCAAAGCAGAACCGGCCGGGGTGGTCGCGGTTGGCGCCGATCCCGCCGACCTCCGCCGCGAGGTGGATGACCACATCGGGGTTCGCATCGTCATACATCCGCACGACGTCGGCCTCGATGGTCAGGTCGTAGTCCTTGCGTCGCGGGATGAACAGGCGGTCGTCGCTGACGCCGCGCTCGCGCAGCTTCGCGGAGACCGCCTGCCCGAGGAAGCCTGCTCCACCGGTGATGACGATCCGCTTGTCTTTTAAATCAAATGCCATGTTCAACTGCTCTTGTGTTGGTTAGTCGTGTTCCTGTTCCAGAACCCCAATCCCGAGGAGCGCGTCATAGAGGGCTTGGGCCAGTGCTTCTTGTCCGGCTGGGTTGGGGTGGATTTTATCTCGATAGACGGATCGGCCTTCGTCCAGGTAGGCCCTGAAATACGGCCTAAGATCCATGCGCATCACGCCGGATCGGTCCAGTTGTTCGGCGATCGCCTGGTAGCCCGGGGCATCACCCTGCTCGATCTCGGCCTTCTCGGGGTGCTGCAGGACTGCGAGTGGGATGCCTGCCGTTTGTATGTGGTTGATGAGCGCGTCCAAATCGTCAAGGGCTGGAAAACCATCAGCAGTATCATCGGGCTCGGCCGGCGACGGCTCGTCGGATCGGCCAAGGCTGGGCAAGTACCTCGGCAGGTACCGGACCACGGCTTCCTGCAGTGCGAGGGCGGGCTTCTTGGCTGGAAACGCAGTTGATACACCCACCAACGGCTTAAACGTCGGGACATCCGATGCGTCATGGCTCGAGATGACCAGCACGACAGCGTCCGCATTAAAAAGCCCATAACGCTCGAGGTAAGCCAGGAGGTTTGCCGGGCCCCAGCTGCCGGCAGAGATGTTGCCGACCTGAACCTTCCCGCCCAGCTGCGTACTCAACGTCGTCTTGAGCAGTTCGGTGGCCAGTTCGCTCTGGTCGGTCTGGCTCCCGCCATTGATGATGCTGTCGCCGAGCACCAGCACGCGCAGCACTTCATCGTCTGCTTTCTCTGTTGTCAACGCATCGCTGCGCATCGAGTAGGCGTTGAACGCGATCCGGTTGCCGAACCGCGAGACGTCTTGTGACGGCTGAAAGAGGTACTCGATCTCGGGGTCGGCCATGGACAGTGGCGGGTCGCCCAGCCCGAGGTAAAAGCGTGCAAACAGTTCGCCCGCGCCGAGAAGCAGGGCGAACAAGACGATCAGCACGCCCAGCCACCTCTTGTATCGGCTTCTCTTTGCTGGAGATTTGGCGTCTGTCATGGGGTCTTACGGGGCGTGTTGATCAGCATAGCTCGTGGTTGTGCAGCGCATCGATCAGTGCCGTACCCCTTCAGGGAGGTTGATGCTGTGGCCCGCGTCTGCGAGTGTCTTCTCGCGTGCCGCGAGGCCCATGTCCGCGTCGACCATCATCTCGACGAGTTCCTTGAAGCCGACCCTCGGGACCCAGCCCAGCTTCTCCTTCGCCTTGGTCGGGTCGCCCCAGAGCAGGTCGACCTCGGCCGGGCGGTAGTAGCGCGGGTCGATCTCGACGTGGTCGTTGTAGTCCAGGCCGACGCGGCCAAAGGCGTGCTCGCAGAACTCGCGGACGGTCTGTGTGGTGCCGGTCGCGACGACGTAGTCGTCGGGCGTGTCCTGCTGGAGCATCAGCCACATCTGCTCGACGTAGTCGCCGGCAAAGCCCCAGTCACGCTTGGCGTCGAGGTTGCCCAGGAAGAGCTTGTCCTGCAGGCCGTGCTTGATGCGTCCGACGGCCCGGGTGATCTTGCGGGTCACGAACGTCTCGCCGCGGCGGGGCGACTCGTGGTTGAACAGGATGCCGCAGGACGCGTGCATGTCGTAGGACTCGCGGTAGTTGACGGTGAGCCAGTGTGCGTAGAGCTTGGCGCAGCCGTAGGGCGAGCGGGGGTGGAAGGGTGTCTTCTCGGACTGCGGCGCGGTCTCTGGCATGCCGCCGAACATCTCGGAGGTGGATGCCTGGTAGTAGCGGATCTGCTGTCCGGTGACGTCCTGGGTTTCTCGGACGGCCTCGAGGAGCTTGGCCGCGCCGACCCCGGTCGCGTCGCCGGTGTAGACCGGCTGCTCGAAGGAGACCTTGACGTGCGACTGGGCGCCGACGTTGTAGACCTCTGTTGGCTTGACACGCGAGACGAGCTTGGCCAGGCCATTGGCGTCGGTGAGGTCGCCGTAGTGCAGGTGCAGGTGCTTGCCGGACTCGTGCGGGTCCTGATAAATATGGTCGATGCGTTCGGTATTGAAGCTCGAGGACCGGCGGATGATGCCGTGGACCTCGTAGCCCTTGCCGAGCAAGAGCTCGGCCAGGTAAGAGCCGTCTTGGCCGGTAATACCGGTAATCAGTGCGATTTTACTCATCATTGGTAGCGTCTCTAGGGCGGTGTCTGATTAGAAGGTGATGTCGGCTCGACCCGGGGTCTAATTGGGTTATACCGCGGGAAGATTTGCCTAGTTTACCGCTATGACCGGTGGGGTGTCTTAATGTGGTGGTGGATTTAGGGTGCGGTTTTAAACCGCCATGGCGCGAAGAAGCCAAGCGGGCAATGCCTCATGCCCAAGCCAAAATGTCCAATGATGGATGGCGGCGAACCCCAAATCCCATTGGTCATTGCCACCTGCCTTCATTTTCTGCTCTTTTGTTTTTTTACTTTGCTGATTTGTCCCCTCCCCCTCACTTCGTCACATCATGGAACCACTGCTCGGCGGGGATCTTGATCGTGTTGCCATCCAGGTCGGTGAGAGAAATTGAACTTTTTGGCAGCATATTAGGATTGTCTATATCTTTTACGCCCACAAAGATAAACCCTCGGATCGCGTTGTAGCCCTTGATCAGGCTGACGGGCGCTTCGCTTTTTCCATAGCCGCGGACGGCAAATTTACCATTGATTTCGACACTGACATTGGAAGCAAAACCAAATGCTGTCAAACCTACCTCGGCTATCTGAGGAAAATAAAGATATCCCTCAAAGTGAAGTTTAATTTTGTTTTTAGTGCCTTTCGGCTTCTTCTCGAACTCCCACTCCGCGACCTGGGCGATCGGTCCCGGCCGCATGTTCGTCGTATCCCCATCCACCTCGATCCATGTCCGGATCCCCGGCTCCAGCACCAGGTCGCCCCATTTTACCTGACCCGCCGGCTCAAGCCGCTTGGTCAACAAGCTCCGCTTGATCCCCGATGCCTCGGGCAGTGCCGCGCGGTACCAATGCCTGGCCCGGTCCTTCAGCCGCTGGGCTTCGAGCTTCGAATGCTTGGACGCAAGGGCCCACCATTGATCGCCCGCCGCGATCTGCGCCTTGGCCGAGCCCGCCCCGGCCAGGTCCGCCTTCGCCGCGGCCGCGATCGCCTCATCCGATGACTTGGCCAGCATCGCCAGCCCCGCCTGCCAGTCGCCGCGGTACAGCGCCAGGTACTTGCCCACCGACAGGTTCAAGGCCGGGTCGTCGGGGTTCTGCTCGATCTCCTTCAGGTCGCCCGCGATCTGACGCGCTTCGTTCTGGATTGTCTTTAGTTGGTCCAGCATCTCCTTGTACATGCTGGTCAGCTCCGGCCGGCGCGAGCGCAGCGCCGCGTTCCGCAGCCGAGTCAGCAGGTCCACCGCATCCGCCAGCCGCTGGGCCGCGATCATCCGTTCCGCCACGGCCAGCCCCGACCGTGCGACCGCTGCGTATTGCGTATCGTTGCGGGCCTTGCGGGATAGCACTTGCAGCGACGCGCTGGCGACACCCAGGAACCCGCCCGAGTCATCCTTGAACGAATCCATCAGCCCGTTGATCGCGTCCATCGCCGCCTCGGTATCGCCCGCCTCGACCGCGAGCGACCGTGCGGTGTCATACATGATGTACTTCGCCGCCGGGACATTGTCGCTCTCGCCCGCCCGCATGATCAGCGCCCGCGCCGCCGCTGCCCGGTCCTCATCGGTCCGCGCCGCCAGCAGGTCCGCATACACCTCGCTCACTAGCTTCTTCGCCTCGGCCTGCGCCGCCGCCCCGGGAACGGGATCAAGTCCCTGACCCATCGCCGGCCCGGCCAGCCCCAGCACCAATCCAAAGCCCAAAGAAAATTGATAAACGTGTAGTAGCGGTGTCATCATGAAGCTTCTCGCGATCGGTTAGCCCAGGGCGTCCAGATAATGGTGAGTCTAACACGCATGCGTAGGGAGTAGCCACAAGCCACGGATCTTTAATCGCCAAGACGCAGAGGACGCCAAGGAAGGCAACGGGTCCGCTGCTCCTTTAGGATCCCAATTCCTCGCCCCTCAGACCTTGAACCCGGTACCCCGGCCCCCATCCGCCATTGGATATTTCGGCTTGGGCATTAGTCATTTCCTCATTTGTCTTCCTCCGCGCCCTTCGCGTCTTGGCGGTTAAATAACTGTTTTCAAGCCCTAAAACAAGGTTTTCAGCCGTTCAACATCGGGGCGCAGCCCTTACGCCCCAGGGTTCTGGATCACTGGATCAATGGTCATTCCCTCCCGGCTTTCCTCCGCGTTCTCCGCGTCTCTGCGGCTCAACCTGTCTTATTTAAACCAAAAACACTAGCCTGAACCCGTCTGAACCGTTATCATTGAGTTGTCTTGCCGCATTACAGCGGTAGCAGAGACAGGATGCCTCGGCCTATCCTTCTATCCCCTTTTAACGCGGCTCGTGCCGCCTGGGCCGGAGCGAACGTTTTATTCTTCTTCATTTGGAGCCCTCTTATGCTGACCTCGTCCCCCCGAAAAAATGCCCGCCCGGGCTTCACCCTGATCGAACTATTGGTCGTGATCTCGATCATCGCCTTGCTGATCGCGATCCTGCTGCCGGCCCTCGGTGCCGCCCGTCGCACCGCCCGCCGCATGCAGAACTCGACCCAACTCCGCGGCATCCACCAGGGCTTGGTGACGTTTGCGAACTCGAATAAGAATATCTTTCCTGGCTATGATTCGAGCGGTGATTGCCTAGATAATACAGATCAAACTACAGGTTCATCTTCGCTGGGACATGGAGTAGAAGCTAGATACTGGATTTTGCTCAATGGCGATTATTTTACCCCAGAGTACGCAATTAGTCCCTCTGAAACAGAGAATGTTACAGAATACGTAGAGCCTGCCACTGGTACCGCTCCTGTCGAATTTTCAGGATCTGGTGGAACGAAACATTATTCATACGCATTGTTAATGGTGCGTTCCGATGGTGCTGGTACACCCGCAAACCCACAATATGCAGGTCGTGTTGCGGAATGGAAACAAACTTTAAACTCACAAGCAATTGTCATATCAGACCGTAACGTTGGCGCAAACGAAACAACTGCTTTACAATCTGTACACACTGAAGCTGAAGAGTGGAGTGGATCTGTTCTCTGGAATGATAATCACGTCGGTTTTGAGAATGATGTTGCATTTGAAACTAAGTATGCTAATGGTTCCCTGAACGATGGTACTCCAGCTGATAACTTATTTTTAGATACTGAAACAGGCGCTAATAGCGGTGGGCCAGACGGCACGAATGCCCTTATGATCAAGAGCGGTGCTGCTAATGTGTCATTTGCCGAGTAACTAAATCTTTTTACAACACACACCTTTGATGCCGTAATCATAGTAGGTTGCGGCATTTTTTTATGATTCAATTCCGAAACGTGCGATTGGATAAGTCTTGAAGCAACCGCCGCAGCGTACAATTGTTGAGATACTTTCGGGGCGATTGTTGAGTATGGATGAATCTATATACGGTTATTGGCATCGCTGCATGGGCCGAAGGTTCTTATAGCAAGTGCAAGCAACTCTTTAGCCACTGTGATGCTTTTGTCCGAAACACAAACGATACATAATTCCATCTTACTTAATAAGATCATATATTTATGTGATGTAGCGATAAGGCAGGAGGAGATCGATCTGTTGCTGAAAAGGACGTGTTTTCTTCAAAATCTCGTCTTGTTGATTTTTGGTGAAGATGGTTTGAAACTTGTTTATTGGTAAAGTTGGTTCTTTAAATACTTGATTTTTCCAAGGTTCTGAAGATTTAACGAAACTTTGTCTACCCTGATCTGATATGTTCATTTTACGTCGTAATGGATCATGACCTAGGAATAAGTCAATAAGTTTGGCGCACTCAGAATATTGTTTGACAATATCCTCAAACCGTAAGATCAGATGTCGGTTATCTTCTACCTTGGCTAAGGAATTGCGTGCTGTGATACACCATCTTTCACAGCAGCGTTCAATAGAGTTATATCGTTTGGTCCACATTTCGTCTGGGTATTGCAAGGAAATGTCAAATAACGATGCCACAGCGTCCGCACCATTTCGAATTACGTGAACGAACTTTGCGTCCGATATGAATTTTTCTATTTCATTTAAGTAATTGACGTGGGTTGGAGTCTTTTCAATCCAAGATGCGGCGCCTTGCTCACTTGTAAATTGATCGAGTAATTCAACATACAATGCAACCAATTTGTCAACTTTCTTAGTCTTTAACCGTTCAGGGTCAATTGGTGTTTTTATGCCTAGGTCACCGATTACTTGCTGTAAACTGATGTGTGCCTTTGGATGTGCGCGATTAAGACAAAACGCAGTGCGCCATTTTAACCGCCTCAATAATGTTAAAAGCTTTTCATAAGCAGGCTTTGGAATTATGGCACCTTCCCGACCTATATCCCAGAACATTAAGCTTTGAAAAAAAAAGGTCTCTGGGCATGTAACGACGTCTTGATGCTCGGCAACTAAACGTTGCAGGAGCGTGGTCCCAGATCGCGGGCATCCAACGACAAATATTCTTTTTATGATGGTGTTTGAGGTCAAAGCAGGCCGTATCGTTATCTTGTGCTGTATGTAAAGTATAGTAGTGCGTTGGCTTTTGCCGCAAAGTATATAATTATATCGGATAAGATTGTGTCGCGTCTAGATTATAAAACTGAATGCCTGTTGTTAGAAGTAAGTATTGGAACTGTAAGCGTACCACTGTTTGTGCAAGGCATGTAGCGCATCTGGTCGAGGTTACGAAAACTGGTCCACTTGAATTGTTAGTCTGGTCCAATCTGAAAGGATCAGACGATGCCAGGCAAGCGACACACGACGGAGCAGAAGATTCGGCTTTTGCGTGAGGCCGAGCA
>JAHQVV010000140.1 GCA_019634195.1 Phycisphaeraceae bacterium
AGCACGTTCGCGTTTTCTCTTCCCGCCTGTGACTCGACGCTGATCATAAGACGCTATCTACATACGGTTGTACATAAGCAGAAATCGTCGGGCGTGTCGGCTCTCCAGATTTCATCTTCATCCTCATGCAAGAGCCTGGCCGACTTCATGACCACGCACATCAAATCCACCGACTTGGTTCTGCCTGGACAAGGCGACGGCTCAGTGCTTGTTTTTGGTATTACCGATCGGCCGCTTGAATGGGCTCAAAAGCTGCAGGTCGCCTGGTCTTTAGAGGTCCCCGGCGACGATGCGCACAAACCATTTGAAGCGCGCTGGGTAGGGACTTGGCCCATCGCGGAGTTACAGCAGGCAATGCCGCACGAGCTTGATCAACTCATGGAGGAACACGCTTATGCCCAATAGCATCCTCGTTATCGATGACGACCCGGGTATTGGGTCCGCCCTGCGAATCCGCCTTGAAGCGTCGGGATACAGCGTCCAGATTGCTGCGACAGGTTTCGACGGCATCGCTCAAGCCTCTGCCATGCACCCAGATTTCATCTTGCTCGATATCCGGCTGCCCGACATCGAGGGGTACGAAGTCTGCCGTCGATTAAAGTCGGACCCGGCCGTAGCGTCCATCCCCGTTGTCGTGCTGAGCGCAAACGTGCAGGACGAAGCCAAGCGACAGGCACTAGATGCCGGCGCCGAGCTTTTTTTGAGTAAGCCCTATGAATTTGGCGAGGTCCAATCGGTAATCCAAGAAGTTCTCGGTACGCCGGGTGCTGCCAATAATTAGCCTGATTAATCCGCATAACTCGCCAAAAAATGAAAGGATGTCGCACCGAATAGGGCCTAACTATCTGTATTTCCGCAAGCCTTAGACACATCTAGTCGATACTAGCATTGGTCGTTTTGGGGGGATCCTGCATAAGGACTGAGGTCATATGCCAGAGACACCAAAAACCACAATCGTCTTAATCGATGACGATCCAAGTCAGCTACGCCTGATTGAACACCACTTGAAAAGTAGCGACCCGATGCTACGGATCGATCGGGTCTTGTCTTATACGGACGCGGCGAGCGCGATGGCCGAGCTTCCCGTCAACGAGCCGACCGTGATTCTTTGTGATTACGACATGCCCAACGGCTCGGGACTCATGTGGCTACCTGAGCTGCTGAAAGCCGATGTGGGCCCTGTTGTCATGATCACTGCGACGGCGGACGAGAAGACGATCGCCACAGCGTTCCGGGCCGGGGCCAGTGACTTCCTGATCAAGTCTGAAGTCTTGAGCCGACCTGCGGAGCTGCGCCGAGCCCTCGTTAACGCGCTTCGTCGTGATAAGCTCAACAGGCGGAACAAGGAAACCGCCCGAGAGCTACAGCGGGTCAACCAGCAGCACGAGATCCGCAATGAACAACTCCGCGAAATGACCAAAACGGCCTACCGGTTTATCGACGATGTAGCCCATGATTTCCGCACACCCCTGACCGTTATCCAAGAGTTTACTTCGATCATCAAAGACGGATTGGGGGGTGAGGTAAACGAGGCACAAAGCGAATATCTCGGTCAAATCAACTCGGGTGCCCGCGAGTTGAACCGCATCATCGACGACTTCCTGGACGCCAGCAAACTGAGGGCAGAAAAGCTCACTGTCCAGCGTCGGTACACGCTGATTGAAGATTTATTCGTTAACACCCATTCACTAGTGGACCAACGCTTAGACGGCAAGCGAGCCGATATCAGGTTCCAGCCGGACCCCAACCTGCCTGCGGTCTTCTGCGACCCCAACCTTATCAACCGCGCGATCCTGAACCTCGTGATGCACGCCGTGAAGGAGTCGAACAATACGGGGCGTATCGAGGTAACCGCCAGCAACCCAGGCAACGGCGACGTCACCGTTACCGTGTCCTGGGACGAATGCCCGGAAAACAACAGCAACCATCATTCATTCACAAACCCCGCACGTGGAGTCGATGACTCTGTCTTATCACACATCAACGGGCTGGGGCTTGCGCTCAACGCAGTACGCAGCTTCATCTGGTCAAACTTCGGCGAGGTGGTGTCAAGTGATGCTTCCGATACACAATGCTGGGTCCGCCTCACACTACCCACCGCCGACCCCCAGCACATCTTGCAGAAGTATATCCGGCGCGTCGTCGATGCGGCCCCTGACGCAGGCTTAGCCGCGTTCCAGATTACCACCGTAGGGGGCAATAACGTCACCGACCCGATGGTTCGCGCGATCACGAAGTCGTGCAACTCAATGGACCTGCTCCTGCCCGCCGCGGACGGCAAATCGTTGTTCGTGATCGGGCTCAGCAATCGGCCGGACGACTGGGTTGAGCGTATGAATGAATGCTGGACAATGGCCTACCCTGACGACTCGGCGATCAACCGCTTGAAGATCTCTTGGCTGGGCTCCTGGCCCGCTCAGCAATTACCCGAATCGTGTTTCCCGCTTATCGAACGCAGCCTGTCGAACTTGCGACAGAGCGCGTGATGTATGTAAAGGTATGACAGAAACAACGAAGAAAACAAATAACCGACAACCCAAGTGCCACAGGCGTCCTCGTTATTGATAGCGACGAGGTGGTGATGACCGCCTTAAACCAGGCACCCATCGCCGGGCCCGACACGCCTGAGGATACCGCCTGACCACGAACTAAACGCAGAGGAACAAGACATGGGACGCAAAGCAAGAATCCTGATCGCAGATGACGACCACGCCATCCTGACGGCCCTAAAGGCACGGCTTGAGCAGATCAACGCAGAGGTGATTACTGCCGAAGACGGCTACAGCGCCTTGGCCAGAGCGCGTGAGCACCGCCCGGACCTCATGGTGCTGGACATCAACATGCCGGCGGGCGACGGCTTTAGCGTGCATGAACGCCTCGACACCATCGAAGGGATGAGCAAGACGCCGATCATCTACCTGACCGGCGACCGCTCGGAGCGGCTGGACAACCTCGCCTTCCAAATGGGTGCTTATGAAGTGTTCCACAAGCCCTGTGACATGAAGTTGCTCCAGAACTCGGTGATCCGAGCACTGCAGCCTAAGGCGGCTTAAAAACGCCCATTATTTAAAACGAGATACGATGAGCGTAGCGCGAGAACCATCTGAACGGCTGCAGGTCCTTTTGGTCGAGGGCTGTGACGACCAACGCCGACCTGATACACAGGTCGCTATCCCGCTCCAACCGGCCCGAGGTCATTCGGACGGACTGCCTTTCTGATGTTCGTAAAGCGATCGAGCGGAAAGCGTTCCACGTGATACTGCTGGATTTAAACTTGCCTGATTCGAACGGTCTCGATACTGTCCGTTCCGTTCGGCAGGCCCCGGCGTCGACCCCGCTCGTGGTTCTTACGACGCACGACGATTTCGCGCTGAGCAGCCAGGCGTTAAATGCTGGCGCGCAAGACTGCGTGCCCAAGGGGGAACTCCCGGCCTAAGCCTTGGGCCGGGCCATCCGGCACGCCATCGAGCGCCAACAAGTGGTGAACGAAAACGAGCCCTCGCACAACAACTCCGCGACACCGTAGCCTAGGAGTCGTCGAAAGCTCTCTCTGCGTCAGCCTTGAGGAATGATGCAATATCCGATACATCCGCTTGATATCGATCTAAAACCCCCTCTTTTCAAACCGCTGAGCGAGTCATTTTTTACATACCCAGTTGTCAATTAGCTCTATTCAGCGGCGGGTTTTTCGGCCCTACTCCTCTTCAGCCTTACTTACTCGACGGGCTGCTGCCACAGGCGGACGTTGTCATAGTTGACACGGACATTGCCCTCGGCGTTGAGGCCCAGATAGACGCGCAGGTGACCTTCGGGTTGGGTGGCATGGGTTGTCACGCTGATCAGCGCTACTGCGAAGCCCGTCTCCGGGTCTGTGGTCGTCAGCACCTGTTCGACCTTGCTCGTCTGTAGACGATTATCTTCTTCATCCGTAAAGAACAGCAGCATTTCGTTGGGCTTTGGAGCCCTATAGTCGTTACGGGCATAAACCTCGACTACAAGCGTGTAGCGAGTGCTGGGTTTGAGTTGGTTTTTCAGGGTCTGGTTGATCGTGTAGTCCTTGCCGCGCGCGACCATAAAGGCGGTTGGGATATCGGCCATGGTCTTGAAGCGGCGCGTGGCTTCGAAGCCTGCGCAACCGATCGATGATGTCCAGCCGGCGATGGGGTCGGACAGCCCTAGCGATTTGCCGAAGCGGTGCATGCTGGCAGGCTCGCCTTCCCAAATCGGATTGATCCAGGTGCCGTTGGGCACCTTCTCACCGTGCTCGTAGGTGAAGTCGAAGCCGGGGTTAACTAACACGATCTCGGTGGTGCCTTCGGGCATCAGGTCGATGAGTTCATCGCCCGGCTTGGCCTGCGCACGCATCAAATCGGCGACTGCCTGCTTGACGACACATGCCCGGTAGGCCGAACTGTCTTCTTTGAGATTCTCCGCCAGTTCTTCACACTCCGGCGTGCCTTGGCAACCGACGAGGCTGAGCGAAAAAGACAAGACGATCAACCACTGCAACATGATGTTTCCGAATTGAGGCCGTGCCACAAACCGAAAAAAAACGAGTCTGCAATCCCGATTCATAAAAACATTCCTTCGTAACGCGGGGCCGCGCCGACATATCACTAGCCACCAAGGGTATAAGACATAAATATTTCTAATTCTATAGATAATAATCGTCTGCGCCAAGCAGATTAAAAACACGAATGTTGTTTTGACAGGCCTAGAAAACGGCATAGCGAGCTGCATCGGCGTAAAACACAAACCCATCACGCCATTCAAATCCATCTAGCCCCGGATGCTCCTCTCCCATGGTCAAGTAAGTAGCAAGAACCTTATTTATGACGCGGCTAAACCGAGGACAGGCATGTCTGGCTCGAGGGCCTGTTCGTCAGAAAGCAGGCTTTCATCAAAAGCCTCACCACGGTTGAAGCTTGCGTTGGTCGCAGCGGGATCGCCATTGTCGGGCTTGATGGGATTGACCGAAAAAGCCTGCTGGCCGCGCCCACGAACAAGATCAATAAGCTGTTCAAATCGTTCTTGCGCATCATCCGCGAGGCTGAGGATCTCAAACCGCCCCTTATTGACA